>CAZGLU010000194.1:0-6394 GCA_964526095.1 uncultured Anaerolineaceae bacterium
GCGATGGAATCTCGTGACTGGAGTTCAGACGTGTGCTCTTCCGATCTCATCGGGACGGACGAGGCGACCGAGCTGACCAACGCCCAGGTGCACGAGCAGTGCAAGATGTACATCGCGGCGGTGCGCATGGCGCACGCCTTCGGCTGTGCGGCGATCGGGATCCAGTACCAGCAGGGGTTGAAGGACATGGTGCCCGCGTCCGATCTGGTCGAGGGGCTGCTGAACAACGTCGAGCGCCCGCCGGTTTACCACCCGCAGACGCACGAGGAGCTGTATGCGGGCGAGGCGCTGCCGCACTTCAACGAGGTGGACGAGGGCGCGGCGATCGACGCGCTGGTGACCAACCGGATCTGGCGTGCGATGGGCATGGACCCGGCGACGACGCTGCACGACGTCCGCTGGGGCGAGCACTTCACCGGCGACGGGGTCGATGACTTCGTGTGGGTCTTCGAGATCTCCGGCGCGGCCCCGGCCTCACATTACGGCGGCTACCAGAACGCCCGCAGCGAGCGCCAGCCGCCGATGTTCTTCCCGCTCGGCGGCGGCACGCTGGCGGGCGTTAGCAAGCCCGGCGAGATCGTGTGGAGCCGCGTGTACATCATGGGCGGGGCGCTGCACGCCGACATCGGGCGCGGGACGGTCGTCGCGCTGCCGGAGGAGGAGACGCAGCGGCGCTGGCAGGCGACCAATCCGGAGTGGCCGATCATGCATGCGGTGCTGCACGGCGTCTCGCGCGACCAGTTGATGGCGCGGCACAAGGCCAATCACGTCCAGGTCGTTTACGCCGATTCAGCGGAGATGGCCGATAAGGGGCTGGCGGCGAAGGCCGCGATGTTCGACGCGATGGGCATTACCGTGCATCTCGCCGGTGACGTGGCACTCTAGCGCACCTGTCTCCAGCGCACCTGTGAGGTATGCTCGCCCTCCCGGCCTGCTCACCGTAGGGCGGGAGGGCTTTTTTTAATGTGGAGTCAGCCGATCGCCCGCGTGCTCTGGCGCACGATCAGACGCGGGTGCAGCACGCGCTGGTGCAGCGGCGTGTCGGGGTCGTTGATCAGGCCGACGAGGTATTCCACGCTCTGCTCGCCCAGGCCGATGAAGTCCTGGCGCACGGTGGTCAGCGGCGGCTCGAAATAGGCTGCCTCGGGGATATCGTCAAAGCCGACGACGGAGACATCCTCGGGGATGCGCAGGCCGTGTTCGTGCAGGGCGCGCAGCGCACCGAGGGCCATCTGGTCGTTGCCGACGACCAGCGCCGTGAACGCCACGCCGGATTCTAAGATCTGTCGGGCGCCGGTATAGCCGTCCTCCACAGCCCAGTTGCCTTCGACCTGCTGCACCGGCTCCAGGCCCGCTTTGGCCAGCGTCGCCAGACAGCTTTCGTGGCGTGCGATGGCGCCGAACCAGTTCAACGGCCCCCGGATCTCGCAGATCTGGCGGTGGCCGAGGTCCAGCAGGTGCTGCGTGGCGAGCTGGCTGCCGTAGCGCTGGTCGATCACGACGGAGGGGATGCGCGCGCCGAACTGCGCGTCGATCATCACGAACGGGATCCCGGCGCACAACGACACAAGCTCGTCGTAGCTGATGCCCAGCACCGGGGTGATCAGCACCAGCCCGTCGACCAACTGGCCGCCAAGCTGTTCCACCATCTCGCGCATCGAGCGCGGGGTGAGGGTTTCGAGGTTGGCGAGTGTGACGTTGTAGCCGCGCGCGCGGGCGGCCCGCTCGACGTTGGCCATCATCTGCGCGGGGCCGTAGTAGTTGCTCCCGTACGTCACGACGCCCAGGGTGTACGTCCGCCGCGTGGCAAGGCTGCGCGCGACGCGGTTGGGGCGGTAGTCCAGCTCACGGATCGCGGTCAGGACGCGGTGGCGCGTCTCCTTGGAAACGTAGGGATGGTTGTTGATCACCCGCGACACGGTCTGGTACGAAACGCCGGACCGCTTGGCGACGTCGTGCAGGGTGATGGGCTTGGGGTTGCGCGGTGGCATGGCTGTGGCCCGCGAAAAATAAACTGTGTGAGCCTTCACAGAATAGCACCTTGCAGGGGGGGCGTCAAGCGGGTGAGGACTCCGCACGGCGCGCTGGCCTGGGGGCATGTCCTGGGTCAAAAGGGCCGGTTGCCGGGCAGAAGAGTGAGGAGTGGCAGATTGACGCCCCTGGGCCGGTATGTTATTCTGTGACCGTTCACAAACTTCCGTCGCAGCCTGCCCGGCGTCAATTAAGCCGCACGTTGGCACAGCGCAAGGTTTCGATGGCCCCTCACGCACCGTTCCGGTCTGCTACCCCTTCCCGTGCCCCGCGTGGCACGCCCTGGCCCGACGCGTTCAAACAACACCAAAGGTGAGGCTATGACTCTGATCACGCAGCGTGACGCTGCCCAGCATTATACGCAGTTGTTCCGCGACCGGGGCGCGAGCATGGCGATCTTCTGCACCGCCGCGCACTGGAACACCGAGGCGATCCTGGTGGCGGCGCAACGCATCGCTGAAAAATACGGCCTGCGCGAGGTGCCGCTGGCCGTCGCGATGACCTTCACCTACCCGCACATGCCTCAGGCCGCGCGCATCACCTACAGCGGCGATCCGCGTGCCGGGTTTATCTCCAACATGGAACACCTCAAGGCGCTGGTGGACGGGCCGGACGCGCCGTATGCCAACGTCGTCGTGCTGCCGCACCTGGACCACGCCGACCCCAAGCGCGACTGGTGGGCGCTCACGGAGGGGCTGCCCTACCTCGCCACGGTGATGTTCGACGCGCAGAAGTACGCGCTGGAGGATAACCTCGCCTGGACCGCCGACTACGTGCGGACCTACGGCGATCAGGTGCTGGTCGAGGGCATCTTCGAGCAGTTGAGCGTCTCCGGCGGGCGGGCGCAGGCGGTCCAGCGGGACGCCTATATCGAGCAGGCGGTGGACTACGTGGCGCGCACCGGCGTCGATCTGCTGGTGGCGGACCTGGGCACCGAGCAGCAGTCCGACACGGTGGGCGGCGTGCGCTACCTGAAGGAGCGCGCGCAGGCGCTGACCGCCGCCCTGGGCGACGCGAAGCTGGTCCTGCACGGCACGTCCAGCCTGACGACGGACCAGATGCAGGGGCTGGCCGGTGACGGCGTGATCCGCGTGAACATGTGGACCCGTATCGTGCGTGAGGCGGGCCAGTACGCCGCTCGCAAGCTGATCGAGCGCGAGGATGCGATCGCGCGCGGCGAGTTCGAGGCGGCGGAGTCGCGCCAGTACCTGCACGACTCGATCGAGGCCGCCGCCGACATCATGGTGGAGGTCATGGAGTTGTTGGGCTACCCCCAGTTGGGGACGTAGCGTTATTGGGAGGTTACGTTTCATGAGTTTGTTGGGGATTGACGTCGGCACCACCGGCTGCAAGGTGATGGCGTTGTCGGCGGATGGTGCGATCCTGGCCCTGTCCAGCCGCGAATACAACGTGGTGCGGCCCCAGCCGGGCTGGGCCGAGCTGGACAGCCGTGAGGTGTGGGGCCGCATTAAGGAGGCGATCCGCGAGACGGTGGCGCAGATCCCCGGCGACCCGGTCCGGGCGCTGGCGGTGTCGTCGATGGGCGAGGCGATGACGCCCGTCTCGGAGGCGCGCGAGATCCTCGGCAACTGCATCCTGGGCTTCGACAGCCGGGGGGCCGAGACGGTGCAGGCCCTCGCCGCGCTCGACCCCATCATGTTCTTTGAGCGCAGCGGCAACCTGGCGAGCGCGATCTACGGCGGGCCGAAGCTGGTCTGGCTGCGCGACAACGCGCCGGACCTGTTCGACCGGACGTACAAATTCCTGGGCTGGGCCGACCTGGTGGTTTACCTGCTCGGCGGCGAGCCGGTCACCGATTACGCGCTGGCGAACCGCAGCCTGTTCTTTGACCTGCGCGCGGAGGAATGGTCGCAGGTCACGCTGGATTACGTCGGGATGCCGCGCGAGAAGCTGCCCGGCCTCGCGCAGGCGGGCACGCCGGTCGGCACGGTCATCCCGGCGCTGGCCGACGAGCTGGGCCTGCCGCACGACGCGGTGATCGTGCTCGGCTCGCACGACCAGTGCACCACGGCGGTCGGCGCGGGGGCGGTGCGCGCGGGCGTGGCGAGCTACGGCCTGGGCACGTACATCTGCATCACGCCGACCTACGACACCATCCCCGACACGCAGCAGATGATCGCCTCGCAGTTGAACGTCGAGCATCACGCGCTGGCCGGGCTGTACGTCAGCTTCTACTACAACCTGACCGGCGGCGCGCTGCTCAAGTGGTTCCGCGACACGTTCGCTCCGATGGAGAAGGCGGCAGCGGCGGCGGCGGGGCAGGACGTGTACGACGTGCTGCTGGCCGAGATGCCCGACGAGCCGACCGATCTGCTCGTGCTGCCGCACTTCGCCCCGACCGGCCCGCCGTACTACGACGACAACCCCTACGGGCTGGTCGCCGGGCTGACGCTCGAAACCACGCGCGGGGCCACCATTAAGGGGCTGCTTGAGGGCGTGACCTACTACTTCCGCGACGGGATCGAGCGCATGGCGCGCGCCGGGATCGCCGTGGACGAGTACCGCGTGACCGGCGGTGGCGCGCGGTCGGATGCGTGGCTCCAGATCAAGTCGGACATCATCGGCAAGCCGCTGGTCCGCCCCAAGGTGACGGAGGCCGGTGCGCTGGGTGCGGCGATCCTGGCCGGGGTCGGCGGCGGGGTGTACAGTTCGGCGCAGGAGGCCGTGGACGCGCTGGTGAAGCTCGACCGCGTCTTCGAGCCGGACCCGCGCCGCCACGCGCTCTATGACGAACGGTTCGCACGCTACCACGCGCTGTACCCGTTCGCACAGACCCTGCGCGACAGCTAACTGCTGTCATGCAGGCGAAAGCAGGCGTAAAGGGAGCCATTCCTTAGGCTTCCTCCCTCTCTCCAATCAAGTTGGAGAGGGGGCCGGGGGGTGAGGTCCACCCCTGCGGGTAAAAACATCGAACGCACGGTGGTACACTTAGGGCAGCTTTTGGCCTGTGGACACCGTTCAGGGCTAATCGCGAACCGCTCAAAGCTGTTTGCTTATTACAGTTCAGGTTGAAGGAGAACAGGACCTATGGCAGAGCAATATACCATTGGGGTTGACTTCGGAACCGAGTCGGGGCGTGCGGTCGTCGTGCGTGTGAGCGACGGGGCCGAGCTGGGCAGCGCGGTCCACAAGTACGCCGACGGCGTCATCGACGAGCATCTGCCCGGCAGCGACAAACCCCTTCCGCCGGAGTGGGCGCTCCAGAACCCGGACGACTATATTGAGGTCTTCAAGAACGCTGTACCGGCGGCCATCCGGGAGGCCGGGATCGATCCCGCCGACGTGATCGGCATCGGCATCGACTTCACCGCCTGTACCATGATGCCCACCAAGGCCGACGGCACGCCGCTCATGCGCCTGCCGGAGTTTCGGGACAACCCGCACGCCTGGGTGAAGCTGTGGAAGCATCACGCCGCCCAGCCCGAGGCCGACAAGATCAACGAGACCGCTCGCAAGATGGGCGAGCCGTGGCTCAATCGCTACGGCGGCAAGATCTCGTCCGAATGGTTCTTCAGCAAGACGCTCCAGATCCTTGACGAAGCGCCGGAGGTGTACGAGGCGGCGGACCGTCTGTTGGAGGCGGCGGACTGGGTCGTGTGGCAGTTGGGTGGCCGCGAGAGCCGCAACACCTGCACCGCCGGGTACAAGGCGATCTACCAGGACGGAGACTTCCCCCGGCGGGAGTACTTCGCCGCGCTTGATCCCCGGCTGGCGGACGTCATCGACACGCGCATGAAGCGCGAGTTGGACCCGCTCGGCGGGCGCGCGGGCAGCCTGACCGAAGAGGCGGCGCGCTGGACCGGCCTGCGGCCCGGCATCGCGGTCGCGGTGGCGAACGTGGACGCGCACGTGACGCCCCCGGCGGCGGGCGTCGTTGGGCCGGGCATCATGGTCATGATTATGGGCACCAGCACGTGCCACATGGTCATGAGCGAGGAGCTGCACGAAGTGCCGGGCATGTGCGGCGTGGTGTACGGCGGCATCGTCCCCGGCCTGTACGGCTACGAGGCCGGGCAGAGCGGCGTCGGTGACATCTTCGCGTGGTTCGTGGATAACGCGGTCCCGCCGGAGTACCACGAGGCGGCCAAGGCGCGGGGCATGGACCTGCACGCCTACCTGGAGTCCGAGGCGGCCAAGCAGAAGCCCGGCGAGCACGGCCTGCTGGCGCTCGACTGGTGGAACGGCAACCGTTCGGTGCTGGTGGACGTGGACCTGAGCGGCCTGCTCGTCGGTGCCACGCTGGCGACCAAGGCGCCCGACATCTACCGCGCCCTGATCGAGGCGACCGCCTTCGGCACGCGCACGATCATCGAGGCGTTCAACAACAACGGCGTCCCGATCC
>CAZGLU010000194.1:6404-7233 GCA_964526095.1 uncultured Anaerolineaceae bacterium
CGAGAACATCCAGGCGGCGGCGAAGAAGATGGGCGCGCTCAAGGATGAGTCGTTCAAGCCGATCCCCGAAAACCAGGCCGTCTACGACAAGCTCTACGCCGAATACGTGAAGCTGCACGACTACTTCGGGCGCGGTGAGAACGACGTGATGAAGCGCCTGCGCCAGATCCGCAACGAGGCGAGGGGGATTAGCTGATGCTTGAGTCCTTGCGTAAGATCGTCGCCGACCTGCACGCCGAGCTGCCACGCAACAACCTGGTTGCGTGGACCAGCGGCAACATCAGCGGGCGCGACAAGGAAACCGGCTACATCGTGATCAAGCCCAGCGGCCTGCGCTTCGAGGAGCTTGGTCCGGAAACCATGGTCGTGGTGGACGAGCACGCGAACATCGTCGAGGGGACCTACAAGGCGTCCTCCGACACCGCGACGCACTGCTACATCTACCGGGAGATGCCGGAGGTTGGCGGCATCGTGCACACCCACAGCCCCTACGCGACCGCCTGGGGTGCGCTGGGCCGGGACATCCCCTGCATCCTGACCGCGATGGCGGACGAGTTCGGCGGGCCGATCCCGTGCGGCGGCTTCGCCCTGATCGGCGGCGAGGAGATCGGGCGGGAGGTCGTGCGCGTGCTGCGCGAAGGCCCGAACCCCAATTCCCCGGCGGTGATCATGCAGAATCACGGCGTCTTCGCCATCGGCCCGACGCCGCTCGCGGCGGTCAAGGCCGCGATCATGTGCGAGGACGTGGCGCGCACCGTCTTCCTGGCACATCAGCTTGGCGATCCGATCCCGATCAGCCCCGAGATCGGAAGAGCGTCGTGTAGGGAAA
>CAZGLU010000195.1:0-7158 GCA_964526095.1 uncultured Anaerolineaceae bacterium
GAGATGGAATCTCGTGACTGGAGTTCAGACGTGTGCTCTTCCGATCTAGGGTGGGCCGGGGGTGAGGTCTGAGCGTGAGGCCCCTACACCCCCACCGCCGACGGCTCGAACGCGCCGGGCTGCGCGCGCTCGCCGTTCCGGATGCCCGCCATGAGCAGGCCCAACTGCTCGCGCGAGGCTTGCTCGGCGGGCAGCGTGTCGATGATCTGCCCTTTGTACATCACCGCGATGCGGTCCGACAGCGCCATGATCTCGTCCAGCTCCGCCGATACGAGCAGCACCGCCGCGCCCTCGTCGCGCTGCTCCACGATCTGCTGGTGGATGAACTCGATCGAGCCGACGTCGATGCCGCGCGTCGGCTGCGCCGCGATCAGCAGGCGCGGCTTGCGGCTGAACTCCCGTGCGACGATCAGCTTCTGCTGGTTGCCGCCTGACAGATTGCCGCCCAGTGTCGCCGTGGACGGCGTGCGGATGTCGAACTGCTCGATCAACCGGCGTGCGTGCGCCTCGATCGCGGTGCGGTTGCGCAGCAGCCCGCCCTGAGGCTCCGGGGGCGGCCCATCGTGCCCGGTTGCGCGCCACAACGCCGTGCGCAGCGCCATGTTGATCCCTCCGAGCAACCGGCGCACCGGACCGCTGCCCAACAGCAGCAGCGCGACCAGGTGCCCCACCAGGCCGAAGACGATCTCCGCCAGGAGCAGCAGCAGCACGCCGATGATCAACGGCCATTGCAGCGCCGCCGCCTGGTCCCCGCTCATGCCGGTTGACGTATTGATCGCGCGCAGCGATTCCGGCACGCTGTACAGGTCCAGCAGCCCCGGCCAGATCGTCGTGTCCCACAGCCGCACGGCCAGGACGCTGAGCACCGCGACGACCACCCCCACCACCAGCACGTAGCTGAGCAGCGTGGCGGGCAGCTCGACCGCGTCCGGCTCCTGCGCGAAGGGCCGCCGGTAGTAGTCGTTCAGCACGAGGTTATCCGCCACCGAGTAATCCTTGACCAGCCCGTACCGCTGCCGGTCCTCCGGGACGTGACTCGTCCCGGCGTCCTTGATGCGGCGCGCGGTGATGCGCTCGCGGCGGATGACGCGCAGGCCGAGCAGCTCGTCAAACCAGTTGCGGTGCTCCGGGTCGCGGTAAGCCAGCACGAACGATACGAGCGCCGGTACCACGCCCAGCAGCCGCAGCAGCAGGAAGATCACGTAACGTGCGACCAGCGCCGGGAGCTTCGGCTTGCGGTCCGCCTGCGTGGCGACCTCCAGGCTGAAGAACGACATGCCGATGGTCGTGCCCGTCGCCTCCCACCCGACCAGGAAATAGAGCGCATCCACGACGATGAAGGTGAGCAGCCCACCCGCCACCTTCGTCGCGGTCGAGGCGTCGGCGAAGGTCCGGGCACCGAAATAGGCCACGAAGTACCCGATCAGGTAAGCCAGCAGGCCGACGACCACCATATCGATCACGAAGGCGGCCGCACGCGCCCAGATGCCGCCCGTCGGCTGGGTGTCCGGCTGGAGCGGGACGCCGAGCAGGTTCACCGTGCCACCCGTCGCGTCGCGCAGCCCGGTCAGCACCTCGACCAGTTCCGTCTGGCCGTTGCCCTGCACGCCCGCGATGCCCAGCACCTCCCCGGCGCACACGTCGAAGCTCACGCCGTCGAGCGCCACCGCGCCGCGATCGTTCATGGCCCTCAGGTCGCGCACGGACAGCACCGCCTCGCCGGGCGTGGCCGGGTCCTTCTCGACCTCCAGGATCACCTCGCGCCCGACCATCATCGCCGCCAGTGAAGCCTCGGTCGCCTCCTCCGGCGTGGTCGTGCCGACGACCTCGCCGTTGCGCATGACGACGATGTTCGTGGCGACCTCGAACACCTCTTTGAGCTTGTGCGTGATGAAGATGATCGACACGCCCTGCGCCGCCAGCTCGCGCATGATCTTGAACAGCTCGCGGCTTTCCTGCGGCGTGAGGACGGCGGTCGGCTCGTCCAGGATCAGGATGTCGGCCTGCCGGTAGAGCGCCTTGACGATCTCGACGCGCTGCTGCGCGCCGACCGGCAGCTTTTCCACCACCGCGTCGGGATCGACCTCCAGGCCGTACTGCTGTGAGAGCACGTGCACGCGCTGCGCGGCGCTCCGCTCGTTGCGCACCTCGGTCACGTGGCGCAGGATGTTCAGAAAGGCATCGAGCACGCCGTCCAGCACGCCGGGCCGCGTCACCGTGCCCTCGTCCAGGTCCGCACGGTGCCGCATGGTGCGCCATACCACCAGGGCCAGCCCGGCGGCGACGCCCGCGGCCAACACGATCCGCAGTGCAGTTGAGACGGCCCCCAGATCGCGCCAGGCCACGACGACGTACATGACCAGCAGCCCGACCAGCACGGCCTGTTCCCACGCGTCGAGGCGGCGCGGCAGCGGGTGCGCCCCGCGCCACGAGTGGATGCTGAGCGAGCCGAAGGTCAGCAGCAGGGCCGCCAGACCGAGCGCCTCCGCGACCGGCGGCGCGTCGTCGATGGCGTCGAGCAGCCAGCCGGGCACGCCCTGGTCGCGGTATTCCTCGACCGCCTGCTGCGCCGCGTCCAACACGCCGTCGATCCCCGTCCCGGCGGCGTCGGCGTCACGCCCGGCCCGCCGCCAGTCGAACGAGATGCGCTCCTGCGAAACGATGGTCACCTTGACCGTCGCGCCGTCCAACTCCTGCTCGCGCTCGCGGACCTCCTCGACCTTCTGGCGCAGCGCCACGTCGATCAACGCGACACGCGTCGCGCGGGCGACCTGCGCCGCGATCCACACCGCGACGAACGCCAGCCCGACGCGCCAGCCGATGCCCCACAACAGGCGGGCCAGCGCGGGGTAGGCCACCGCGACGGCCAGCACGAGGCCGACAGCCGCCCCACCAACCGCATAGCGCACCTCGGCCAGCGAGATCCCGACGATCAGCGCCAGCAGGAAGATCACCACGCTCGGCAGCCAGCCGAACAGCGTGCGCGCCAGCGGGTTCCCCCCGCCCCGGTAGGCCACGTCGCCTTCCTCGCCCAGGACCACGTTCTCCGCGACCGTCATCACCGGGATGAGTTGGAAGTGCTGGTGCACCATCCCGATCCCGGCCTGGATCGCCTCGCGCGGGCTGGCGAAGTGTACCTCCTGCCCCTTGACGCGGATCGTGCCGCTGTCGGGATGGTACAGGCCGTAGATGATGTTCATCAACGTGGACTTGCCCGCGCCGTTCTCGCCAAGCAGCGCCAGGATCTCGCCGCGCCGCAGCTTCAGGCTGACGTCGTTATTGGCCCGCACGCCGGGGAACTGCTTGACGATGTTTTCAACTTCGAGGACGACCTCGCGCTCTTCGCTCGTCATGGTTGCACTCACGTCATTCCTGCTCGTAGGCTTGGCCAGCGAACGCCGGTGGCTGGACGCGCCCCACAAAGCCCGCCAGCACGATGATGGTCAGGATGTACGGCAGCATCGCGACAAGCTGGTGCGGGAAGTTGATGCCGAACAATTGGAGTTGGTTTTGCAGCGCCAGCGCGAAGCCGAACAGCAGCGACCCCTTCAGCGCCCCGGACGGGCGCCAGTTGCCGAAGATCATCACGGCCAGCGCGATGAAGCCGCGGCCGGTCGTCATGCCGCGCTCGAACGAACCGACGGCGGCCAGCGTCAGGAACGCACCACCCAGCCCGGCCATCATGCCGCCGATGAACAGGTTGGTGTACTGCGTGCGGAACACGTTGATGCCGAGCGTATCCGCCGCGCGCGGGTTCTCGCCCACCGAGCGCGTGCGCAGGCCCCAGGTGGTATGGAACAGCGCCCACCCCACCACGAACACCATCACGATGCTCAGGTAGGTCAGCAGGTCCTTGTCGAACAGGATGCGCCCAATGTCGTACGGCAGGTAGAAACTGAGCCGGTCACCGATCTCCAGCTTATATGAGCCGGACTGCGTCCAGGGGTTGTTGATCAGGTTCGGCAGCTTGCCGAGCGTGCGCGTCTCTTCCTGGTAGAAGTAGCCGGTCAGGCCCAGCGCCAGGATGTTGATCACCGCACCGCTGATGATCTGGTCCACCTTGTACTGGATCGACAACAGGCCGTGCAGCAGGGCCATGATCCCGCCGGTCAGCAGCGCCACGCCCAGCGCGATGCCCAGCCGCACCGGCCCCGCTTGCAGCGACTCGGATACGCCCGGCTGGCTCAGGGCGACGTTCGCCATGTAGCCGGTGAATGCCGACATCAGCATCATGCCGTCGATGCCGATGTTCACGATGCCCGATCGCTCGCTGAAGATACCGCTCAGCGCCCCGAACGTGATCGGGACGGAGAAGCGGATCATCGCGTTGATGGTGGCGACGATTGCTACCCCAAGCTCAACCATAAAATCCTCACCATCTCATGCGGAACATTATGAGAGCGTGTATGCAAGGCGGTTTTAGCATGATCTCTGTCCCCTCAAGCCAGGACGGTTCAATAAGCCTTGTCCCTCGCCTGAGGGAGAAGGGCTAAGGGCTGCGTACACACTCTAAGCATCCGCCGCCTGCGTTCTACTTCGCCAGGCTGCTCTTGCCACGCCGGACCTCCGTACCCTCCATGCCGGGGGTACGCAGGCGGTACAGGCGGCGAATGATCTGGTCGGCGGCGACGAACATCAGGATCAGCGCCTGGATGACCTGGATCAGCTCCGGCTGAACGGCTGCCGTGCGCGCCATACGCGTCGTGCCCGCGTCCATCGCGCCGAACAGGAACGCCGAGAAGGGCATCCCGATCGGGCTGTTCCCGGCCAGGAACGACACGGAGATGGCGTCGAAGCCGAGCGTCAGGCTCTGGTTGCCCTCATAATGGTAGTTCACGCCGAGCGTCTGCACGCCGCCCGCCAGCCCGGCCAGCGCCCCGGCGATCACCATGGTGATGACCGTCACGCGCTTGACATTCACCCCGGCATAGCGCGCGGCTGTCGGGCTGAGGCCGACCATGCGCAGTTGGAAACCGAACGCGGTGCGGTAGAGGAAGAACATGATCAACACCGCCGCGATCAGCGCGATGAACACGCCCGCATGCAGCGAGAAGTTCGGCGGCACGGTGTAGACGTTCGGCAGCCGCGCCGAGTCCAGGATCTGCGGCGTCCGCGCGATGGCCCCGGTCGCCTCCGGGTCGGAAAGCGGGCCGGGCCGGATCGACCCGTCTGTGCTGCCCGTCGAGATCAGCCATTCGGCGAAGCGGCTGGCGATGAAGTTCAACATGATCGTGGTGATGACCTCATGCGCATCCGCATACGCCTTCAGCGCGCCGGGGATCGCGCCCCACAGCGCACCGGCTGCCACCGCCGTGAGGATCGCCAGCGTGACGTGGATCACCGGCGGCAGGCCGTCGACTGCGAACCCGATCCACGCCGCCGCGATCGATCCGATGATCAACTGCCCCTGCACGCCGATGTTGAACAGCCCGCACTTGAAGGCAAATGCCACCGCCAGCCCGGACAGGATCAGCGGCGTCATGTTGCGGAACGTCGCCAGCAGCCCGCGCGGCTCCAGGAACGCGCCCTGGAACAGACCCTCGAACGCCGTGATCGGATCGCGCCCGTTCAACAGGATCAGGATCGACCCGACCAGGATGGCGGTGAAGACCGACAGGATCGGCACCAGCAACCCTTGAAAGACGGACCAGATGCGGGCGAGGATACCGGGACCGGAGGACCGGCGGGGCGCGGCGGGCAGCGGCTCTGTACTTGTCGTGGTGGCCATAACAATCCTTTATTTCGCGGGCTGACGAACCCTGTGAGGCGTTATCCCACTGCCGATGCAGTCCGATGATGCCCCTGCGAAAACTGGCGCGTATTATAAAGGGGCGCGGCCAAAAAAGGAAGTTTGCCGCCAGCAGAAAACGGGTAACCCCGAAAATCCGCGACACTTTCTTAGAGACGCCCGCGCGTCACGCGGCGGCCAGCCCATGCGGGGGCCTGCGCGCCGGGCCTCTGCGCTGGACTTGCGCGCGAAACGGGTCTACACTAACAGCACGGTCCCCCTGCCGAACGGGGAGCGGCTGATCCAGAGCGAACACCTCATGGAGAATCGGCGATGACGGTATGGCCTTTGCCTCGCATTCGCTTTCAAGAACTGAGTGCCATCGACGAACGGCGGCCCGTGGCGCTGCTCACCACCGAGCACACGTGGGCCGTGCTGGGGAGTCAGATCGCGCTGCCCGTCGCCATCCAGGCCGAGCCGGCCCGCCCCAGTCTGGAGCTGTTTGAATACCTGGCGGCGCACCTGCCTTCGCAGGTCGAGGCGATCTACGTCGTGGGCCAGGGCACGCCGCTCGAAGCGGGCAAGGTCGTGGCCGCCCGGAACGACAAGCCGCTGATCGTGATCCCGACCACGCTGGAAAGCGACGCGTTCCTCAAGCCGACCGCCGAGGCGTACCGCGAGGAGGGCGACACCCGCGCCCCGGTCACGCTCGAAACCGGACCGGCGACGGAGGTGCTGCTCGATTGGGACGTGATCCGCAGCGCGCCGGACGCTCTGCGCGGCACCGCCATCGTGGACCTGATCTCGATCATCACCGGCCTGCTGGACTGGCGCTATGCTGCACAGCGCGGCCAGAACCCGCCGGGGCAGCGGTTCGCGCCCTGGGCCGCGAGCGTGGCCGCCGGGCTGGCGACACACGCCGTCAAGATCGCGCCCGCCGTCGGGGAGGGCAAGCCCGCCGCGCTGCGGACCCTGCTCGACCTGCTGATGCAGATCACGCAGTTGGGCAACCAGTTGGGGCACACGCGGGCGCAGGAGGGCAGCGAGCACATCCTCGCCAGGGCACTCGCCGCGCAAGATACCCGCACCCTGGCGCACGCCGAGATCGTCGGCCCGTGCATCCTGCTCGTATCCGCCCTGCACGGCCAGGACCCGACCTCGCTGCGCGAGGCATTGGAGGCGGCGGGCGTCAAGCTCGACCGCCTGCGCGCAACGGACGTCCAATCCGTGATCGAGGAGCTGCCGGAATACCTCGGCGCCAACGACCTGCCCTACAGCATCCTGAATGACCTGGACCCGCTGGCGGAGGAGACGGCGCAGGCGCTGGAGGCCGCCGGGCTGGCGATCCTGGCCGGGACGTGGCGCACGCCCGAAGACCTGGAGGTGGAGGCCGTGCTGCCCGAAGAAGCCCCGCCCGACGAGGAGGCCAC
>CAZGLU010000196.1:0-3459 GCA_964526095.1 uncultured Anaerolineaceae bacterium
AAGACCTACCCGCATCACAAGGTCTGTGGGGAGTTTCTGTCACCGGAGGGCATGCTCGCGCTCGACCTGCTGGGCGCCGCCCGTCCCCTGCTGGACCTGCACCCGCCGCCCATCGAAACGGTGCTGCTGAGCGCGCCGTCGGGCGTGACGTGGGAGCACCGGCTCCCGGCGGCGGCGTGGGGCGTCAGCCGCTACGCGCTCGACGCGCTGCTGGCCGAGCGCGCGCGGGCGACCGGCGTAGACGTGCGGGAGGGCACGCCGGTCACCCAGGTGCGGGGGAGCCTGGAGGACGGCTTCACGCTGGAGGCCCGCGCCGGTCGCCGCCCGGAATCCGTTCACGCGCGCACCGTCATCGGCGCGTACGGCAAGCGGGGCCACCTGGACCGCACGCTTGGCCGGGCGTTCTTCGACCGGCGTCACCCATTCGTCGCTCTGAAGGCCCACTTCCACGGCCCGCCGCTGCCCGCGCGGCTGGAACTGCACGCGTTCCCCGGCGGCTACTGCGGCATGTCCGAGGTTGAGGACGGCACGACGAACGTGTGCCTGCTGGTGCAGGAGGGCCGCTTCCAGGCGCATGGCCGGGGTCCGTCGGGCGTCGAGGGGTTCATCCGCTGGATGGGCGCGCAGAATCAACGGCTGGGCGCGTGGCTGGCGGACGCGGAGCGCGTCAGCGCGGGATGGCACAGCATCGCGCAGATCCCGTTCGCCCCTAAGCAGCCGCTGGCGGGCGACGTCCTCATGGCCGGGGACGCCGCCGGGCTGATCGCGCCGCTGGCCGGGGATGGCATCGCCATGGCGCTGGACGGCGGCCTGCTGGCGGCGGAAGTCATCGGGGCGTTCCTGTCGGGGCGCATGGCGGCGGAGGCCGTGCGGCGGCACTACGCCCAGGCGTGGCGGCAGCAGTTTGGGGGGCGCCTGCGACTGGGGCGCGCGCTCCAACCGATCATGCTGCGCCCCGCGTCGATCGCACTCGCGCTGCGGCTGCTCAACGCCTTTCCGGCAGCCGGGCGTTACCTGTTCGCCCACACACGCGACGCGCGGGGCCTGGCGCGTCCTGCCCCATCGACCGTTCAGGGATAGGAGTTACGATGAGCGTACCGGAGATCCTGGCGATCGCGACGGGCGTCCCCGCCCCGCGTTACAGTCAGCAGCAGATCTTTGAACAGCTAGCCCGTTTGCAGCTTACGACCGATCCCCGCGCCGAGGCCGTCTTCGCCAGGGCGGGCGTCTGCACCCGTCATGCGGTGGTCAGCGGGGAGTACTACGCCGAGCCGCGCAGCACCGAGACGCGCAACAACTGCTACCTGTCGGAGGCGCTGCCGCTCGGCGAGCAGGTGATCCGGGACTGTCTGGCGGGCGCCGGCCTGGATGCCGGGGACGTCGATGATTTCGTCGTGGTGTCGTGTACCGGGATCGACACGCCGGGGTTGGACCTGCGGCTTGCCGGGCGGCTGGGCATGCGCCCCGACCTGCGGCGCACGACGGTGCTGGGCATGGGCTGTTATGCCGCCTTCCCCGGTCTGTGGCGCGGGCGTGAGGCGGCACGCGGCGCGGACGGCATCGCGCTGGTGCTGGCGCTGGAGTTGTGCTCGCTGCACCTGCAAATGGACGATTCACTGGAGAACATCGTGTCGGCGGCGCTGTTCGCGGACGGTGCAGCCGCCGCGTTGATCGGCGCGGACGGGGCGATTTCCCCGCGTACGGGCAACGGCCACGCACGCCGCCCGCGCCTCATCGATCAGGCGACGTACTGCGACTACACGACCTTCGACCACATGGCGTTCCACCTGACGGACGAGGGCTTTCAGATGCGGCTGTCGGCGTACGTGCCGGAGCTGCTCGCCGCGAACATCGAGACGTTCGTCGCCGGGCTGCTTCAGCGCCACCGGCTCACTGTGGCGGACATCCCCCATTGGGCGATCCACCCCGGCAGCGGCAAGATCCTCGACCACATCCAGGAACGGCTGGGCCTGACGGACGCGCAGATGGTCCACTCGCGCGCCGTGCTGCGGGACTACGGCAATATGTCGTCGGCCACGATCCTGTTCGTGCTGGACGCGCTGCAACGGACGGAGCGCCCGGCTCCCGGTGACTACGGCGTGATGATGGCCTTCGGGCCGGGCCTGACGATGGAGAGCATGTTGGTGCAGTGGTGAGGGATAGCGGTTAGCAGTTAGCGATTAGCGGTTAGCCAAGAGCCAAAGCGGCAGGACCTCACCTCCCGGCCCCCTCGCCAACTTGATTGGAGTAGGGGCGGGTTTGCAAACCCGCCCCTACACGTGTTGCTCATTTGCTAGCTGCTGACTGCTGATCGCTAACCGCCGCTCTCACCCCTTGACTGCCCCGGCGGTCAGGCCCTTGATGAACTGCTTGGACATCAACAGGTACAGGATCAGCACGGGCAGCGAGGCCAGCGACAGCGTGCTGAGGATCGCGTTCCAGTCGGTTTGGTACTGCCCGAACAGCAGCGACACACCGTAGGTCACGGTGCGCACCTGCTCGGCGCGTGTCAGGATCAGCGGGAACCACAGGTCGTTCCAGATCGGGATCATGTTGAACACGGTCACGGTCGCCAGCGCCGGGCGCGTGAGCGGTAACATTACCTGCGCAAACACGCGCATCTCGGAGGCGCCGTCGATGCGCGCCGCGTCGATCAGGTCCTGCGGCACGCCGCGCATGAAGGCCGTCAACACGAACACGGTGATCGGCAGGCCCATCGCCACGTAGATCGGGATCAGCCCGCTCAGGCTGTTGTTCAGCCCGAGATCCTGCACGATCGTGACGATGTTGATCGTGCCGAGCCGGATCGGGATCATCAGCCCGGCGATGAAGTACATGTAGACCATCGACGACGCCCGCGAGCGCCAGTTTGCCAGCGCGTAGGCGGCCAGCGACCCCACGAGCAGGATCAGGATCAGCGACGTCACGGTGACGATCAGGCTGTTGCGGAAGTAGAGGTCGAAGTTGCCGTCCACCCAGGCTCGCTCGTAGCCCTCGAAGGTGCGCACGTCGCCCGTGGGCCATGAGAACGGCGAGCGGAAGATCTCGCGCTTGTCCTTGAGCGAGTTGACGAGCATCGTCCACAGCGGGGCCAGGACCACCAGCGACCACGCGATCAGGATGGCGTGCGAGAGGAGCTGCCCGAAGAACGCCGGGAAGCGATAGCGGTACACGACGCGGTCGAGCAGCCAGTTGCGCGTGTCGGCGCGGCGAGGCAGGCGCGGCACGACCACGAACCAGTAGCCGAGCATCACGGCGGCCAGGGCCAGCGCGGCGATGACCTGCCCCGTTCCACTGTCCAGCGCGCCCAGGGCCGCCGACACGAGCGCGATCACGATGCCCAGCAGCGCGCCGAGCCAGGTGGCAAGGTCCGTCGTGGCGAAGGTCGCAAAGCGCGGCGTGAGCAGCCCGCCGATCGCCAGCCCCAGCGTCGCCCACCCAATGATCCCCGCATTCTCC
>CAZGLU010000196.1:3469-7147 GCA_964526095.1 uncultured Anaerolineaceae bacterium
TCGTGACTGGGAGTTCAGACGTGTGCTCTTCCGATCTCAGGCCAGGATGTCGATCATGCGAAGACGCTCCCTTCATCCCGTCGACCGGACCAGAACAGCCACAGCGACACGCCTGCCAGCAGGATCAGGAACAGGATGGTGGCGACCGCCGCGCCGATGCCCATGTCGGGCCGTGCGACGGGGTGCTCCCCGGCGATAGCTGTCCGGTAGAAATAGGTGCCCATGATGTCGGTCGAGTAGTTGGGCGGCCCTTCGGCGCCCATCATCGCATAGACCACGTCGAAGGCGTTGAAGTTGCCGATGAAGGTCAGGATCGCGACGATGGCGATGATCGGGCGCAGCAGCGGCAGCTTGATCCGCGCCCAGATCTGGAAGCCGCTTGCCCCATCGACGCGGGCCGCCTCGCTCAACTCGTCGGGGATGTTGATCAGCCCCGCGAGGAACATCATCGTGGGCAGGCCGACCCACTGCCACGACGATACCAGCGACACCGCCACCAGCGCCCACTTCTCGTCACCCAGCCAACTGTGGAACCACTCCGGGCGGCCCACTTCCTCCAGCAGGATCTTGAGCATCCCCCAGCGCGGGTTCAGGATCAGGCGCCACAGGAACGCCGTCAGCAGCACGGACATCGTGGCCGGGATGAAGATGATCGTGCGGTAGATGTTGCGCCCTAAGAGGTGCGTTTGGGCGAGCAGCGTCGCGAAGAGCAGGCCGAGCGTGTTCTGCACGCCCATATGGATGCCGAAGAAGATGAACGTGTTCCCCAGCGCGTTGAAGAAGCGGTCCTTCCACAGCGGATTGGTGAACAGCTCACGGTAATTGTCCAGGCCGACGAACTCGGTCGGGCGCAGGCCGGTCCCGGTGTAGAAGCTCAGACGCATGGAGTTGAGCAGCGGGTAGGCCATGAAGACCGTGTAGACCAGCACAGCCGGGATGAGGAACATGATCCAGGCGCGGCGGCGTGGGGCTTCCCAGTGCCCGATCAGGCCCAGGCTGCGTAAGGGTTTTTCGAGGACGGCCATGCCATACTCCAAACAAGCTAAACAATTTAAGGGCGCGGCACGGGCGTCGGGCGCGTGCGGCGTTTATGTCGATACGATACCTTAAATCACCGAGAAAACAAGTTGCCTAAACTCACGTAGAACGGCCATCGCCCGGCAGCGTGCCGGGCGAGGGAGATGAGACGTGTCAAAACCGGGGCGCACCCGCCGGGCGGATTACCCGCCGCAGGTCTGGGCCGGCTCGAACCACTGCGCCAACCCTTCCTGCAGGCTGTCAGCCGCCTCCTGCGGGGTCATGTCGCCGTTCAACACCGCGATCGCGTTGTTCTGCATCAGGTCATAGCCGTTCGGCTCGCCGTCCAGCAGCCCTTCCCACGCCCAACGGACGTCGGTGCCGCGCCCTTCGTTGAGCGCCAGGAACGCGTCGGCGTGCTCGTTCTCAAGCGTGGGCGCCTCGGTGTGCAGCGGGAAGAAGCCGGGGAGCTGGTTGCCGAGCAGCGCGGCGAACTCGGGGGTGGTCATCCACTCCAGGAACAGGCGCGCTTCCTCAGGGTGCTCGGTCGCGGCGTTCATGCCCATGCCCGCGTCGAGGTGGAAGGTCACGTATTCCTCTTCCTGACCCTCGGGCGCCGGGACCGCGAAGACGCTCCACTCGAAGTCAGGCGCTTCGCTCTCGAAGAAGGGGATGTCCCATGAGCCGCCGAGCCACATACCGGCCTCGCCCATCAGGAAGATCTGCTGGCTGTCGTAGTAAACCAGCGCCTGCTGGTCCGCCGGGAAGTACGGCGCGATGTCGGCGATGGCCTGGAAGGCGGCGACGGCGTGCTCATCGTTGAAGCAGCGCTCGCCGTTCAGGTAAGCCTGACGGCCCTCGTACCCGCCGATGAAGGTCGGGGCGATGTTCATGAACACGATCTCGGCGATGGTCCAGGGGTCGCCGCTGGCGTTCGCGAAGGCGTCGTAGCCGTTGTCCTGAAGCGTCTGGGCGGCGGCCAACAGCTCTTCCCAGGTCTCCGGGATCTCGATGCCCAGTTCGTTGAACAGGTCCACGTTGTAGTAGATGCCATGCGACACGGCGATCATCGGCACGGCGTACTGCGCGCCATCGGTGCGCCACGCATCACGCGCCTGATCGCTGAAGTTCTCCAGCCCCGGCAGGTCGCTGATGTCGGCCAGGAAGCCCTGCTCGAAAAGCTGGCGGCCCGTGGCGAACGAGCGCACGTACATGAGGTCCGGCGCGTTGCCAGTCTCGAACTGGCTTTGCAGCGTCGCGTTGTAGTCGGGCGGGTTCGTCGGGTCGAAGGTGATGCTGATGTTCGGGTACTGCTCCTCGAAGGCGTCGATGATGGCTTCCATCTGCTGGACGTCATCCACACGCCATGACCCCATTACCAGCTCCACCTGGTCCTGGGCCAGGCTCGCGGGCACGGCAGGCAGCACGAAGGCGAGGACAATCACAAGCGCAAGCAGTTTCTTCACGGTATCCTCCATAGAACCAGTTGGAAATTAAGAGGTGCACTATAGGTCGAACCTGTGTTTTGAGTATACTGTTGAGGCGCGTTCCTCGCCAAACATCCAGGCGTGCCGAACTGCGCGCCCCGGCGTCGAAGGAGAAGGCCAGGACATGATGAACAGCCGAGAACGGATCGCAGCCGCGATGCGCCGCGAAGTGCCCGACCGCGTGCCGCTGATGTGTCAGTTGGCGCTGGGTCACTACTTCCTCAACACCGACCTGCGACCCCACGAGATCTGGTTCACCAGTGAAGGCTTCGCGGAGGCGCTGGTCACGCTCCAGCGGCGCTATTACTTCGACGGCATCCTGATCAACATCCCCGGACGGGACCCGGCGTGGCAGGCGGATGTCGCAGAGATCACCGAGAGCGCCGAGGGCGAGCGCGTGCGGTGGCGCAACGGCGACGAGACGCTGATCCCCTGGGACGACAACGCGCAGCACTACCCGGCGGATCGGGAGGCCGCCCGCCCGGCGTTCGAGACGTTCGACCCGGACCGCGACTTCGATCGCCTGCACGACTACACACTGTACACCTGGGGCGTCTACCACACACCGGTCCTGCGTAGCGGCGAGGCGGGCCTGCTGCACGAGCCGCCGGACTACTTCTTCCGCACCATCGACCTTGTGCGCGAGAAGGCCGGGCCGGATGTCTCGGTGCATGGGGAGGTCTTCTCGCCGTTCACGCACCTGATGGAGTTGTTCACCTACGAGGACGCGCTGGTTAACCTGGCCCTGGACCCGGAGAAGGCCGAGGCGATCCTCGACCGGCTGACCGAGGCAAGCATCGCCTGGGCGGTGGCGCAGGCGCGGCATGGCGTGGACGCGGTGCTGATGTCGTCGGCGTACGCGGGCGGCGGGTTCATCTCGCCGCGCATGTACCGCCGCTTCGTGCTGCCCTACGAACGGCGTGTGGTCGAGGCTGTGCACGCCCAGGCGCCCGGCGTCCCGATCTACACGCACACCTGCGGGCACATCGGGGACCGGCTGGAGCTGATGATGGAAACGGGCACCGACGGCGTGGATACGCTCGACCCGCCGCCCATCGGGGACACGGAACTGGCCGACGCGAAGGCACGCATCGGGGGCCGCATGTTCATCAAAGGCAACATGAACTCGGTCGAACTGTTGCAGGCGCCCGACGTGGCGACGGTGCTGGACCAC
>CAZGLU010000197.1:0-7104 GCA_964526095.1 uncultured Anaerolineaceae bacterium
AGATGGAATCTCGTGACTGGAGTTCAGACGTGTGCTCTTCCGATCTATGCCCGCGTCGGTCATCGACTACTGCAAGTCCGCCGGGCTGGGCATCTTCGAGACGGATGACCTGTTTGATGTCCTGGGCCGGACGGATGTGCTGTATTGGACGCGCGTCCAGGAGGAGCGGTTCGCGGACCGCGACGAATACGAGGCGATCAAGGATGGCTTCGTCATGACGCCTGCGACGCTGGCGCAGGCCCCCGAAGACCTGATCCTGATGCACCCGCTGCCCCGTAAGAATGAGATGGGCACGCCCGACGACCACGACCAGCTTGACGCCGACCCACGCAGCGTGTACTTCCGGCAGATGGAGAACGGCATGTTCGTGCGGATGACGCTGCTGGCGAAGGTCCTGGGCAACCTGTGGGTGTAGCGTAATGGCGCGGATCGTCAGGCTGCCGGGGATGCTGGACCCGCACGTTCATCTGCGGGACCTCGATTGGGCGCACAAGAGCACCTTCGCCAGCGAGACGGCGGCGGCGCTGGCCGGGGGGTATTGGGCCGTGTTCGACATGCCCAACACCCCACCGGCGACCACCACGCGCGCCGCGCTCGACCGCAAGCTGGCGAGCATCCGCGCGCAGGCTGTCTGCGACTGGGGCGTGTACTTCGGCGCCAGCCAGGACGACAACTCCGGCACGTACGCGGAGGTGGCGGCGGACGTGTGCGGGCTGAAGATCTACAACAACGCCACGACCGGCGACCTGCTGATCGAGGCGCAGGCGGCGCGCGTCCCGCACTACCGCGCATGGCCGGGCACAAAGCCGATTGCGGTCCACGCCGAAGGGCCGACCGTGCTGGACATCCTGGCGCTGGTGCGGGAGACGGGCAAGCGCACGCACTTCTGCCACATCAGCACGGCGGAGGAGATCGGCTACCTGACCGCCGCCAAGGAGGAGGGGCTGCCGATCAGCGTCGGCGTGACGCCGCACCACCTGTTCCTCACCGAGGACGATGTGCGGACGCTCGGCCCGTTCGGGCGTATGAAGCCCGAACTGAAGACGCGGGCCGATGTTGACGCGCTATGGGGCGCGATCCGCGCGGGCGTGGTGGACGTGATCGAGTCCGACCACGCGCCGCACACGCGCGCCGAGAAGCAGGGCGACAGCCCACCGTCCGGCGTGCCGGGGCTGGAGACGACCCTGCCGCTGATGCTCACCGCTGCCGCCGAGGGGCAGGTCGAGCTGGAGCGCGTGATCGCGATGCTGACGACCAACCCACAGCGGATCTTCGGGGTGCGCGCCGACGCGGAGACGTACACGCTGGCCGACCTGGACGCTGCGTATGTCATCGACGACGCGACTCTGCGCACCGCCTGCGGCTGGTCGCCGTTCGCCGGGATGCGCGTGTGGGGCCGCGTGCGTGAGGTGTGGATCCGGGGGCGGCTGGCGTTCGACGGCGAGGACGTGCTGGCCCCGGCGGGGTCGGGGCGCAACCTGGCGGGGTGAGACCTCACCCGCCGGCCCCCTCTCCAACTTGATTGGAGAGGGGGAGAAAGGCGACGGATCGGAGGGGCCATGAGCAGGCTTGAGGGGGTGGCGCGAGCGGCGTTTCTGGCCGGGTACCGCTTCGGCTACGAGCGGATCGCGCGCCCAATCATCTTCCGGACGACCACGGCGCAGGCCGCGCATGACCGGATGCTGCGGGCGGTGGCCCGGCTCGACGGGCGCGGATGGTCGGCGGCCCTCGGCGCGCTGCACGGCCTGGCGTTCGAGCCGCAGCCGGTGATGGCCGGTGGCGTGGCGCTGGAGTCGCCGCTGATCCTGGCGGCGGGCTTCGTCAAGGGGCACGGCTTCGCGGACGAGGACGCGGCATGTGCGGCGGTTGAGCGCGGCGAGAACATCATCCCCGGCTGGCGGGCGATCCCGCGTCTGCTCGGCCCGGTCGAGTTCGGGTCGTTCACGCGCTGGCCGCGCACCGGCAACCCCGGCGTGGTGGTGTGGCGGCACCCGGCCACGCGCTCGACCCAGAACCGCGTCGGGCTGCGCAACCCCGGCGCGCGGGCGGCGGCGGCCTTCCTCGCGCGTCATGCCGCCGATCTGCCGCGCACGTACGGGATCAACGTCGCGGTCAGTCCCGGCGTGACGGACCCCGATCAGGAACAGCGCGAGGTGACGGAGTCGGTCGCGGCGTTCCTCGACGCCGGGCTGCGCCCGGCGTGGCTTACGCTCAACCTGAGCTGCCCCAACACCGAGGACGACCCCGGCAGCCGCCAGACCGAGCACGGCACGCGGCGGCTGTGCGCGGCGGTGCTCGCGCAGCTTGCGCCCTACGGCGTCCCGTTGTGGGTAAAATTGGGGCCGACGCTAGCCGACGAACAGCTTTGGGTGCTGATGCGCGTCTTCGCGGAGACGGGCGTGCGCGCGGTCGTCGCCACGAACACGCTGCCCGCCCCCGCGCCGGGCGATCCGGACCTCAGCGCGGGGATGGCCGGGGGCGCGCTGTACGCGCGGGCGCTGGCCGTCGCCGGGACGCTGCTGGACGAGCGTGACCGCATGGGTGTGGGCGTGGACGTGATCGGCTGCGGCGGCGTGGCGGACGGCCCGACGGCGCGGGCCTTCCTGGACCGGGGTGCGGCGGCGGTGCAGTACTGGTCCGTGCTGGTGTACCGGGGTCCGCTGGCCCCGGCGCTGATCGCGCGGGAGGCGGGCCGGGGGTAGCGCGGCGAACGGGGTATACTCTGCCCCTACGGGCGACGTGCCAGGAGGTGAGTATGACAGTGGTGGCGATCGAGGTCGCACAGGCGTTGCTGGCGATCGGTGCGGTCGGGTTCGCGCCGGACCAGCCGATCACGTTTAAGTCCGGGATCCTGTCGCCTGTGTACGTGGACAACCGGCGGCTGCCCTTCTGGCCCGCGCAGTGGCGCGTGGTGATCAACGGCTTCCGCAAGCGGCTCAACGATGCGCAGATCGTGTGCGACGTGATCGCGGGTATCGAGGCGGCGGGCATCCCGCACAGCGCGGCCCTGGGCTACGTGCTGGAAACGCCGTCGGTCTTCGTGCGCAAACAGGCCAAGGAGCACGGCACGCGCAGCCGCGTCGAGGGCGGCGACGTGAGCGGGCGGCGCGTGGTGCTGGTCGAGGACCTCGTCACCACGGGGGGCAGTAGCCTGTCGGGCGTCGAGGCACTGCGCGCGGCGGGCGCGGTGGTCGAGGACTGCCTGGCGATCATCAGCTACGGCTTCGCGGAGGCCGTCGAAGCGTTCGAGGCGGCGGGGGTGACGCTGCACACGCTGACGTCGTTCGACGTGGTGCTGGACCAGGCGCTTGAGGCCGGGCACTTCGGCGCGCGCGAGCACGAGATCATCACCGACTGGCTGCGCGACCCGCGCGGCTGGGCGGACCGGCAGGCGGGGCGCTGATGGACGCGGTCAGCAAATTCAACGCGCGTGCGGACGCGGTCGGCTCGCTGCTGTGCGTCGGGCTGGACAGCGCATGGGAGAAGCTGCCGGAACGGTTCCGGCGCGAGCCGGAGCCGCAGCTCGCCTTCAACCGCTGGATCATCGAGCAGACGCACCCTTACGCGGCGGCCTACAAGCCGAACATGGCCTTTTACGAGGCGCGTGGCGAACAGGGCTGGCGTGCGCTGCGCGACACGATGGACATCCTGCGCGCCGAGCACCCGGACATCCTGACGATCTGTGACGCCAAGCGGGCCGACATCGGCTCGACCAACGCGGGCTACGTGCAGGCCATCTTCGATGACCTGGGCTTCGACGCGGTGACGCTGCACCCCTACCTGGGTCGTGAGGCGCTCGCGCCGTTTCTGGAGCGCGCCGACAAGGGCTGCATCATCCTGTGCCGGACGTCCAACCCCGGCGCGGGCGAGCTACAGGATCTGAGCGTGGGTGGCAAGCCGCTGTGGCAGGTCGTGGCGGAGACGGTGCGCGATAGTTGGAACGTGCACGGCAACTGCATGCTGGTCGTCGGCGCGACGTACCCCGACGAGCTGCGCCGCGTGCGGGCGCTCGTGGGCGAGATGACGCTGCTCGTGCCAGGGATCGGGGCGCAGGGCGGCAACGTCGCGGCGACGGTCCAGGCCGGGCTGAACAGCGCGCGCAAGGGCATGATCATCAACGCGTCGCGCAGCATCATCTTCGCGGACGACCCGGCGGCGGAGGCGCGCACCCTGCGGGACGCGATCAACGCGTATCGCTGAAGCGTGACGCAGGGGAGTGAAGCAGACCTCACCCCCTCGGTCCCCCTCTCCAACTTGATTGGAGAGGGGGAAGACAGGCGGACCAGCGCGAGTGGGGTGAGGTTAAGGCCCGCGTTGGGTAGTGATGCTTCCTGCTGTTTGCGAGGCAGGCGGTGGCGAAAGCCCCGGCCTACTCCGTATACGTCACCTTGTTCAGCCCGCGCGGCGAATCGACCTCCACCCCGCGTGCCTCAGATAGCCCGAAGGCCAGCATTTGCCCCGGCAGCACCGTGATCAGCGGCGAGAGCCATTCCGGCACGCCAGCCGGGATCGGTAGCGGCAGGTTCGCGCCCTCGAGCAGGTCCGGCACGTTCGAGATGATCGCCAGGTCGGCCTTGGAATCGCGGAACGTCACCAGCGAGTCGCGCATCGTGTCCAACGCGGCCCCCTCCGGCGCGATGGCGATCAGCGGGAAGCCGGGTGACACGATCGCCTTCGGGCCGTGGTGGAAGTCGGCAGAGCTGTACGCCTCGGCAGCGACGTAGCTCAGCTCCTTGAGCTTGATCGCGATCTCGGAGGCGGTGCAGTAGTTGTAGCCGCGCGCCAGCGTGACGCAGTGCGTCATGAACGTGTAGCGGGCCGCCGCCGCGCGGGTGTCCTGGTGCAGCGCCTGCGTTTCCGCCGCCCAGTCGGGCACCTGCGCGATCTCCTCCTCCCAGCCCGGCGGCTGGCCGAGGTTCCCGGCCAGCAGGGCGATCGCCATCAGCGAGGCGGTGTAGGTCTTGGTTGCGGCCAGGCTGCGCTCCGGCCCGGCGTGCAGCGCGATATGCTCGTCCGCCACCTGCGCCAGCGGGGAATCCGGGTCGTTGGTGATCGAGAGCGTCATGACCGCACCGTGATCGTGCGCCTGCTCCAGCACGCGCGTCGGCTCCAGGGATTGCCCCGACTGTGAGATGCCGATCACCAGCGCGTCGTCGAAGCGCGGGGTGCGGTTGTAGAGCGTGGTCAGCGAGGGGGTCGCCAGCCCGGTATAGAGGCCGGCCAGCGATCCGAAGATGTACTGCGCGTAGCGGGCGGCGTTGTCGGACGTGCCGCGCGCGACGATCACGGCGAATTTGGGCTGAAGCTGCTTGATCTGCTGGGCGACCGCCGCGACATGGTCCTTTTCCGCCGCGATCAGGCGGCGCAGGACGTCCGGCTGCTCAGCGATCTCGCGTTCAATGAGCGTGGTCATAAGAGGTCCTTTCACACCAAGCATTAAGCTGGCGGGCGTGTCCCGGCCAGCAGGTCAATCATACCCCAAAAAGAAAGTAAGGGCCGCTAACTAACTGGCGGGGAAGCGAACAGCGGGTAGCCGTTAGCGGGTCAGACAGACCTCACCCCCCGGCCCCCTCTCCAATCAAGTTGGAGAGGGGGAGAAAAGCACGTAGGGGCGGGTTTGCAAACCCGCCCGGTTCTGCCACATATCGGGGGTTGGAGGTCAGGGAGGAACAAACCCGCCTCGGCGGGGTCTGTGCGTCGGGGTCCGGCGCCTAGCCCGCGCCTTCGAGCATGCGCTCGCGGCGCTTCTGATCCTTCTGGCGTTCCTCGTTGTTGAGGATGCGCTTGCGGATGCGCAGGCTTTGCGGCGTGACCTCCAGCAGCTCGTCGTCGGAGAGGAACTCGATCGCGTCGTCCAGGCTCATGATGCGCGGCGGGTTGAGGCGCAACTCCTCGCCGTAGTACTTCGTGTGCACGGCGCTGAGCTGCTTCGTCTTGCCGACGTTCACGGCCAGGTCCTCGGCCCGGATGTGCTCCCCGATGACCATGCCCTCGTAGACCTCCGTGCCGGGTGTGATGAAGAACGTGCCGCGCTGCTGCGAGTGGGTCAGCGCGTACTGCGTGGCGACGGCGTTTTCCCACGCGACGAGGCTGCCGAACTGGCGGCGCGGGATCGGTCCGGCGAGCGGCATGTAGCCGTGAAAGACGCTGCTGATCTGGCCGAGGCCGCTCGTGGCACGCATGAAGTGGGCGCGGAAGCCGAGCAGGCCGCGCGTCGGCACGAGGTACTTGAGGAAGGTCGTGCCGTTCTGGCTGCGCATATCCTGCATGATGCCACGCCGCGCGCCGAGCAGCTCAACCACCGTGCCGAGCATCTCATCCGCGACCTCGATGTAAACCTCCTCGACTGGCTCCAGGGTCTCGCCGGTGTCCGGGTCTTCGTGGTAGATCACCTCCGGCTTGCTGACCTCGAACTCGTAGCCCTCCCGGCGCATGGTCTCGATCAGGATGCCGAGGTGCAGCTCGCCGCGCCCGCTGACGATGAAGCGGTCCGGCTGGTCGCCGTCCGCCACGCGCAGCGCGACGTTGCTGCGCGTTTCGTCCAGCAGGCGCTGGCGCAGGCGGCGCGACGTGCCCCACCCAGGCTTGCCCTCGCGCCCGGCGAAGGGCGAGGTGTTCACGCCGAAGGTCATGCGGACCGTCGGCTCCTCGATGCTGATAGGTGGCAGGGGGCGCTCGACGGACGGGTGCGCGATCGTGTCGCTGATGCCGATCTCATCGAAGCCGCCGAACGCGACGATGTCGCCCGCGAGCGCTTCATCCACCTCCTGCTTCGACAGGTTGTGGTAGGTGAACAGGTAGACGATCTTGCCCGGCGTGCGCTCGCCCTCCGGCGTCAGGCGCACGACGTCCATGCCGCGCCGCAGCACGCCGGATTGCAGGCGCCCCACGCCGATCTGCCCCTTGTAGTTGTCGTATTCCAGCGTCGTGACCTGAAGCTGCGCCGGGGCGTCGGGGTCGATCTGCGGGCCGGGGACCTCGGCCAGGATCGTCTCGAACAGCGGCGAGAGATTGTCCTGGATCGTGTCGGGGGCATGCCCGGCGCGGCCGTCGAGTCCGACCGCGTACACCACCGGGAACTCCGCCTGCTCGTCGGTGGCGCCC
>CAZGLU010000198.1:0-6996 GCA_964526095.1 uncultured Anaerolineaceae bacterium
GCCAAGCGCCACAGCCCTTGCATCGTCTTCGTGGACGAGATCGACGCCGTGGGCCGCCATCGTGGCGCCGGCCTGGGCGGCAGCCACGACGAGCGCGAGCAGACCCTCAACCAGATCCTGGTCGAGATGGACGGCTTCGATACGGATACCAATGTGATCATCATGGCCGCGACCAACCGGCCGGACATCCTCGACCCTGCGCTGCTGCGTCCGGGCCGCTTCGACCGTCGCGTTGTGCTCGACCGGCCTGATATGCGCGGCCGTGAGGCGATCCTCAAGGTGCACACGCGCGGCAAGCCGCTGGCCTCCGATGTGGATATCGCCGTCCTGGCCAAGTCCACGCCGGGCTTCGTCGGGGCAGACCTCGAGAACCTAGTCAATGAAGCGGCGATCGTCGCGGCGCGCAAGAACAAAAAGAGCATCAGCATGCGCGATTTCGAAGAGGCGATCGAGCGCGTGGTGTTGGGGCCGGAACGACGCAGCCGGATCATCACCGAGGAAGAAAAGCGGCTGGTGGCCTACCATGAGGCCGGTCACGCCGTCGTCTTCCACCTGCTACCGCACTGCGACCCGGTCCGCAAGGTCACGATCGTGGCGCGCGGCATGGCGGGCGGCGTGACGTGGACCATGCCGGAAACGGACAACACCCTCGGCACCACGAAGCGGTACCTAGACCAGATCGCGGGCGCCCTGGGTGGCCGCGCCGCCGAGGAGATCGTCTTCGGTGACGTGACCAACGGTGCCTCAAGCGACCTGGAGCAGGTCACACGCATCGCGCGCACGATGATCACCCGCTGGGGCATGAGTCCGCGCCTCGGCCCGCGCGTCTTCGGCCAGAAGGAAGAACTGGTCTTCCTGGGCCGCGAGATCGGTGAGCAGCGCGACTACAGCGAGAGCATCGCCGAGCAGATCGACGAGGAAGTGCACCTCATCGTCTCCAGCGCCTACGAGCGCGCGCTCCAGGTGCTGCGGGAAAACCGCGATAAACTGGACGCGGTAGCCGAGCGGCTTATGGAGGTCGAGACGATCGGCCGGGACGAATTCCTGGAGATCATGGGCGACCGCGAGCCGCCCGCGGCCAGTGAGCCGCCGCGTGAGCAGCGCCCGTCGACCTCACCGCGCCCAAGCGAAGGCAGTGCGGACGACCGCGCACCGGGTTCGCTGGGGCCGGTCCCGTCCCCGGCCTAGCCTGCTCTGGTCCAACCCGGTTACTAAAACGAAGCCCCGTCGTGCTGACGGGGCTTTTTTTCTTTTGAGGGATCGTCAGACGGGGGATCGTCAGCCCGCCTCGAAGACCGGCCAGCCCTTGGCGCGGGCTACTGCGCGCATCGGCTCGTCGGGATACACTGCCGCCGGGCGCCCCACCCCACTCAGGAACGGGATATCCGAGGCGCTGTCCGCATAAGCCGCACAGGCGCTCAACGCGGTCCCCGGCAGCGCCATCTCCAGGTAGGCCCGGGCGAAGTCCAGCTTGCGCGCGCCGGAACACGTCGGCCCGTCGATCCGCCCCGCACACCGGCTACCGTCCGTGAAGGCGAGGACCGACCCAAGCCCGCGATCCGCGCCCAGCCGCCGGGCCAGCCCATCGACCACGCCCTCGAACATCGTGGAGACCAGCACAACGACGTGCCCCCGGTCCTTGTGTGCCTCCAACAGGCGCACCACGTCCGGGCGCAGGGCGGGCACAAGCGAGCGCTCCACGATCTGCTCGCACAACTGTTTCACGCGCGCGGCGGTCCAACCCGCCATCAAGCCTGCCATTAAGCGCACCCAGCGGTCGCGGAACACCGCCTGATCCAGCGCGTTGATCCGCGTCAGGGCGTAGGGCGGCAGCGCACGGGCGTACAGCCACAGCTTGCGCCCCCGCCCGACCTCCGGCGCGTTCAGCAGCTCAGACCACGCCTCACCGCCGCTCGTCAGCGTGCCGTCGATGTCGAACAGCGCCGCCCGAACGTCGTCCGGCACGGGGAACGGTTCGGCAGCGCTCATGCCCGCTCCGCCTGTTCGCGCGCCTCCAGTTCCATGCGGGCCAGCTCCCGCCGCAGGATCTTGCCCACCGACGTGCGCGGCAGCTCCTGCACGAACTCGATCCGCGACGGGATCTCGTAGCGCGCCAGCCGCTCCGCTGCGAAGGCCGTCAGTTCGTCGACGGTGACCGTCTGCCCTTCGTGCAGCACGACCCACGCCTTCAGCGCCTCCTGCCCCACCTTCTCCGGGTTCGGATGCGGGATGGCCGCCACGCCAACTTCACGGACCGCCGGGTGTTCCATCAACACATCTTCGACGGCACGCGGGTACACGTTATAGCCGCCGATCAACGCCATGTCCTTCTTACGGTCCACGATATAGAAGTAGCCATCCTCGTCCATCCGCGCGATGTCGCCCGTGTAGAGCCACTCGCGCCCGTCCGGGCCTTCGCGCAGCGCATTCGCGGTCTCGGTGGGCATGCCGTAATAGCCGACCATGAGTTGCGGGCCATGCATGACCATCTCGCCAACCTCCCCCACCTCGACCTCCGTCTCGCCGTCGTCCAGGTCCACGATACGCACCTCCATGTCCGGCAGCGGCAGGCCGATCGACCCGGCGCGGTTCTCGCCGCGCACCGGGTTGACGTGGGTCGCAGTTGGCGCCTCGCTCATGCCGAAGCCCTCCAGGATCACGCCGCCGGAAAGCTCCTCGAAACGCCGCTTCGTGGCGGGCGGCAGCGGGGCGGACCCGCTAATGCAGGCGTAGATCGAGGACAGGTCATACTTGCCCGCGATCACGCCGGGGTGATTGTTGATGGCGTTGAACAACGCGGGAACGCCCATGAACAGCGTCGGGCGGTAGCGGTGCGCGTTCTCCACCACGTCGTCGATGTCGCGCGCGTTCGGCACAAGCACCATGAGCGAGCGCAGCGCCACCGCCAGGCTCATCACAGCGACCATGCCGAAGACGTGGAACAGTGGGATCGCGGCCAGGAAACATTCCTGTTGGTTGCGTGACAGCCACGCCTGGCATTGCAGTGTGTTGGCCACCAGCGCCGCGTGCGTCGCCATCGCCGCCTTGGGGATGCCGGTCGTCCCGCCCGTGTACTGGAAGATCGCCACGTCTTGTGAGGTAACCTCGACCTCCGGGCGCTGGCCCGCGTACCGGGCCAGGATGTCCTGAAGCCAGTGGTCCTGCGGGTGCTTGACGATCCGGTGTCCATCCTTCTTTTCGCGTGCCACAGTGAACAGGCGCCGCGCGCTGGGCGGCAAATATTCCTTGATGTTGGTCACAACAATTTGTTTAATATCCGTCTCGGATTGAACGCTTTTCAGGCCGTTGTAGAAGAGGCTCAGCACGATGGCGTACTCTGCCCCGGCATCCTTGAGTTGTTCCGCGATACGTCGGGGCGGGAACGTCGGGTTGGTCGCCACGACGACGCCGCCCGCCTTGAGGATCGCATAGAACGCCATCACAAACTGCACGCAGTTGGGCATGATGATGCCGACGCGGTCCCCCTTCTTCAGTCCGAGGTCGACCAGCCCGGAGGCCAGCGCGTCGGATATTGCGTCCAGGTCGCGGTAATTCACTTTCGAGAACACCCGCCCCCGGATCGGGAGCTTCACCGAGGTAAGCGTCGCGGGGGCATCACCCGCCGTGCGCCCCGCCTCGATCAGAAAGTGATGCAGCGGAAAATCCGGGTACGGTTCCAGGCTCTTGGGCACACCGGGATCATAATGCTCCAGCCAGGGCTTGTCTTTGTAGGAAACCATCATTCACGCGCCGACGGCGCTGCTCCTTTCTCCGCTTCCACGTGACAGGCATCCCTGCTTGGTTTTAGTTTTAGCATAAGACAGACTTCCTTGTTAAATTTTACCTGAAACGTTAACTTATCACTTGACGTCAATCGAGGGTCATGTCAACCGCCAAGCAGCTTCCGCTCTTCCCATCGGACGGGGAGGAGGCGCTGACCCGCCACAGCCCGCTCTCCAAGGCGATCGCGCCATTCCAGCGGTTCCTGCGGCTGGAGGGGCGCAGCCCGCACACGATCACGGCGTTCACCTCCGACCTCGGCCTGGTGATGGCCTATTTCGGTGAAGACACGCCGCTCTCGTACTTCACGACGCGCCGTCTGATGGACTTCATGGACTGGCTGGAGACGGGGCGCGGCGTCCCGTGCAGCCGCAAATCCTACGCCCGCCGCGTGACGACGCTTAAGGTGTTTTTCGCCTACCTGAAGGACAGCGGCGTGCTCCGCGCCGACCCTGCCGCCGCGCTGCTCCAACGCTCCGGCGCTGCCCCGTTGCAGCCGGTCCTATCCGACGACGAGGTGCACCAGCTCCTGACTCAAGCGGCGTCCCTGCGCGTGGCTGAGAAACCAGACGCCCGCCCGGAGCTGCTCGTCCGCCTGCTGCTGGACACGGGCATCAAGAAGGGCGAGGTGATGGCGCTCACCCGCGACCACATCGACCGGACCGACCCGGAGCACCCGCTGCTCGTCGTGCGGCACCGCAAGCCCACCGCCGTCTACCGCGAGCGCAAGATCAACCTGGACCCGGACTGGCTGACGGTGCTGGACGAATACCTGGACCAGTACAAACCGGAGGCGGAGATCTTCAACTGCACGGCCCGCAACCTCGAATATGTGCTGCACGACCTCGCGGATGCAGCGGGCGTGACGAGCAAAGTCTCGTTTGAGATCCTGCGCTGGACGTGTATGGTGCGTGACTACCGGCGCGGCATGGCGCTCGAACAGCTTCGGGAAAAGATGGGGCTGAGCCGGATCAGTTGGCGCGAGACGAGCAACAAGGTGGAACGCCTCGCCGCGCTGCAAGACCTGAGCGAGCGCAGCTAGGGCGCCCCGATTACCACACGCGGCACAGCAGCCCCTTGAGGTAGGCGCCTTCGGGGAACGTCAGCGCGACCGGGTGATCCGCCCCCGGCCCCAGCCGCCGGAGGATCTGCCCGTCGCGGTCCGCGTCCACCAACGCCCCGAACACGATCTTCTGGAACAGGTCCTCGCTCACCGAGCCGGAGCATGAGAACGTCGCCAGCACGCCGCCCGGCCTCAGCAGCCGGAACGCCTGCAGGTTGATGTCCTTGTAGCCACGCGCCGCACGCTCGACCTGCCCCGCCGTCTGCGCAAATTTCGGCGGGTCGAGGATGATCAGGTCGAACTGGCGGCCCGCTTCCCGGTAGTAGCGCAGCACCTGGAACACGTCGCCCTCGACGTAGTCCGCCTCATCGACCGCGAAGCCGTTGAGCGCGACGTTCTGCTGTGCCAGCGCCAGCGCGTCCGCCGAGCTGTCCACGTTGACCACGTGCCGCGCCAGCGCCGCCAGCGCGTAGACCGCAAAGCCGCCGGTATAGGCGAAGGCGTTCAACACGTCGCGCTCCTGCGCCAGGTCGTCCCCGCGCAGCCAGTCCCCGATGATGGCGCGGTTGTCGCGCTGGTCGAGGTAGAACCCGGTCTTGTGGCCCTGCCGCACGTCCACCAGGAAGCGCCGGCCGTTCTCGTCGATCTCGATCAGGTCCGGCGGCTCGGCGCCGATCAGGGTGCCCGTCTGCGCGCGCAGCCCCTCCTTCTGGCGGATGTCCACGTCGCTACGCTCGTATACGCCCGCCGCGCCCGTCAGCCCCATCAGCATCTCGGCCAGCATCGTCTTGCGCATGTCGATGCCGAGCGTCAGGGCTTGCAGCACCAGCCAATCGCCGTAGCGGTCCACGATCAGCCCCGGCAGGTAGTCGTTCTCGGCGTTGACCAGCCGGTACGCCGTGGAGGATGCGGTGACGTTCTGGCCCTGGCGCGCGGCGATCGCACGTTCCAGCCCGCGCAGCCAGAACGCCTCGTCCACGGCCTCATCCTCCCACGTCAGCAGCCGCACGCGGATCGCGGACCGCGCGTTCCAGTAGCCCCTTGCCAGGAAGTCGCCACGCTCGGAGCGCAGCGTGACGATCGCGCCATTCTCCGGCTCGCCCGCCACCCCCGCGATCGCGCCGGAAAAGACCCACGGGTGCCGCCGCTCGACCGATTTCAGCCGCGCTGCCGGGATGGTGATCGTCGCCTCGCTCATGCGCCGTTCACCAGTCGGAGCAGCCCGTTTTCGTCCAGGATCGGCACGCCCAGCGCCTGCGCCTTGTCCAGCTTGCTGCCCGGCTCCTCCCCCACGACGACGTAGGATGTCTTCTTGCTGACGCTGCCCGTCACCTTGCCGCCGTGCCGCTCGATCAACTCCGCCGCCTCCGTGCGCGTCATGCCGGGCAGCGTCCCGGTCAGCACGAACGTCAGCCCGGCCAGCCGGTTGCTAACCGGAGCCGGCGCTTCTTCAGCCGCCAGCCGGACCCCGGCCCCGCGCAGCTTCTCGATCAGCTCGCGGTTGTGCGGCTCCGCGAACCAGTCCACCAGCGAACGCGCCGTGCGCGGCCCGACGCCGGGGATGGCTTCGAGTTCCTCCGCCCTCGCTGCCGCCAACGCGTCGATGGTGTGATAGTGTTTGACCAGGTCCTCGGCGGTCGTGCTGCCGATGCCGGGGATGCCCAGCGCAGCCAGCAGGCGGGACAGCGGGCGGTCCTTCGCGCGCTCGATGCTGTTGAGCAGGCCCTGGACCCGCTTCTCGCCAAACCCCTCCAGGGGCAGCAGGTCCTCCGCCTTGAGGTAGAAGATGTCGGCCTCGTCCTCGATCAGCCCCAGTTCGAGCAGCAACCTCACGCCGCGCTCGCCCAGCCCTTCGATGTCCATCGCCCCGCGCGAAACGAAGTACTCGACGTTGCGCGCGATCCGCTCCGGGCACGACGGATCGGTGCAGTACAGCGCGACCTCGTCCTCGTCGCGCGCGACGGGCGCGCCGCACGCCGGGCAGGTCGCCGGAGGCTCGACCGGCCTCTCGTCGCCGGTGCGCAGCGCGACCACCGGCCCCACAACGTACGGGATTACGTCGCCGGAGCGCTTCACGATGACGGTGTCACCCAGGCGGATATCCTTGTTGCGGATCAGGTCGTAGTTGTGCAGGCTGGCCTGCTTGACGATCA
>CAZGLU010000199.1:0-6996 GCA_964526095.1 uncultured Anaerolineaceae bacterium
GGGGCCTGTTCGATCCCCCTCCCCTGTCCGCCGTTCAGCGGAACACGCCGGTCGGGTGGCAGCCCCGCCTCGCCGCAGCCGCCTCCGCCTCCAGCGCGCGGAAGCGGGCCGCGTAGGCCGTGTCCGGCGGGTACACGACCGCCTCGGCCCAGCCCTCGGCCACAAGCCGCGCGTTGACGAACGTATCCCCCACGTAGACGTAGCGCAGCAGGCGCCCGTACTGGTCGGTGTTGCTCGTGTCGCGGCGCAGCGTGACCGTCTGGCCAGCGACCAGCGCCCGGTTCGCGGCGGTGGCCTCGCGGTAACAGACCTGGTCCCGTTCGGGCGTGTCGATGCCGATGTAGCGCACGCGGTAGACCGCCCCATCCGCGAGCCGGACGTCGATCGTATCCCCGTCGATCACGGTGATGACGGTGCCACGTTCCGCTGCGGGCGCGGCCCCCTCCCCCTCGACGAGGACGCAGCCCGCCGAGACAGCCAGCACAAGGCCTAACCCCATCCACAGAAGTTTCTTCACGATCCCCCCTAGCCAAAGCGAAACGGTTGCATTGTAACCGATCCGGCCCCGAAGCGGATCGGCGGCGGGCAGCCTCAAGCCTCAGCTCAGCACGCGGGGCGTCTGCGTCTCCGGCCGGGACCGGGCCGCCCGCACGATGGGGGCGATCGGACTCCAGGTGAACCAGGTGGGGAAGGCCCGGACGAACTCCGGCGAGCCGGTGACGGTCACGCCATGCCGGGCGAGCGCCTCGTCGTAGTCAAGCCGCCCCACCCAGAGCTTGAAGAAGGTGACGAGGTCCGCCTCGACCAGCACATCAACCGGGTAGTAGGGATCGCTCTTGCAGATGGTCGCCTCCCCGGCATTCAGGATCAGCCAGTACGAGGACCGCTTCGCGCCGTGAAAATTGAACTGGATCACGATGCCGTGCAGGGGGACCCGGCTGTAATCGACGGCGTCATGCAGCCACCACATCAGCAGCAGCGGATCCTGCTCCTCCGGCGACGGGTCGCCAAAGGCCCACTCCGTCCCCCAGACCAGCAGCGCCGCGATCACCGGCTCCAGGGTCAGGCCCGCCTCCGTCAGGTAGTATTCCGTCGAGCGGGGCGACGTGGTGCCGGTGCGTTTCTCGACGAGGCCCGCACGTTGCAACTCGCGGAGCCGCCGGGAAAGCAGGGCGGATGACATGCCCGGCAGGCGGCGCCTGAGCTGGTTGAAGTGGCGCGTGCCGGTCAGCATCTCATGGATGATAAGCAGCGTCCAACGCTCCCCGAGAACGTCGAGCGCGTGGGCGAGCGGATTGTACTGCCCGTATTTTGACATGGCCGATCCCCCTTCGTCTGTGCACGGGCATAGAGTTTATTTTGTGAACCGAACCCTGGCAAGCCGGGGATCACGGGCCAACGAAAGACGCGGCAAAAAACCGAGGGCTTGAGGGAACAGGCCCCCGGTCGTGTGCCGGTTCGCATTGGCCCTGCGCCGCGCGGGACGGGCCGCCTAATGCATGCGCCGCGTCACGCGGAGGAACCAGCCCAGGCACTTATGGAACACGTCCGGTTCGAGGAACATCATCGGGCAGCCCACGTCGATCACGTTGATGCCCGCCTCGCGGCAGCGTGCAGCGGCTGCGGGCGAGGCGCTGGACCCCATCAGGGTGTTGTTGTGCATCCAGATGTGCTTGATCCCCAACCGGGCCGCCTCATCCGCGATCTGCTCGGTGATGTCCGGGCTGTTCATGATGAACACGGCGTCCACCCCACCGGAGATCGCGCTGAGGTTGGGGTAGCACGGGTCGCCGTGAAGCGCCTCGGCACTGGGATGCACCGGGAAAACCTGGTAGCCGTGATCCCGCAGCTTGAGGTAGATCGCCCCGGCGCCGCTGTCCTTGGTGCGGGACAGCCCGCACACGGCGATCCGCTTCTGGGCCAGGAAATCCTGCACCCGCTCACGATGCGTCATCGTGGTAGTCGCCATACTCCGCCTCGTTTCGCCTGTACCTCCGTCATGAGCATGAGCATAAGCCCAACCGGCGCGGTTGATGTAGTACCGAATCTCACAGGACCGTGAGATCCTTGTCACGCACACCCCAAACGCGCAGTTCGGGGCGTCCCCTGGGCAGGCCGGGGCCGTCGGGGAACGGGATTCACGAGGAATGTCACCCGCAAAGCAGCAGGCTTCTCACTTCCTTTTTCAAGCGGTTGGCCTGACGATCAACCAGGGAGATCAGGATACGGCCCGTGGACAACGCAAACGCCAGCAGCCCACACGACGCCTTCGCCGCCGATTACGATCAGCAGGTGCGCGCCTACGGCTGGTGGGGCCATGAGGCGCTGTTTGGCCTGTGCTTTGAGTACGTCCGTGCCGGGGAGCACTTGCTGGATGCAGGCATCGGAACCGGGCTGGCGTCCGCCCCCTTTGCCCGCGCGGGCCTTCAGGTATCCGGCTTCGACGCGTCACCGGAGATGCTGAAGCGCTGCCGCGCCAAAGGCTTCGCCGTCGAGCTGAAGCAGGCCGACGTCATGGCGACGCCGTGGCCCTACCCCGACGCGTCGTTCGAGCACGTGATCGCGTGCGGCGTGCTGCACTTCCTGGCCGACCTGGGGCCGGTCTTCAGGGAGGCGGCGCGGCTGCTCCGGCCAGGGGGCGTGTGCGCCTTCACCACCAAAGCGCCGCCGCCGGGGAATCGGGACACGTACCAACAGACCATCGACGGGATCGCCGTGTACGCGCACAGCAAAACGGCGGTCGAGGCCGCGCTCGCCACGGCAGGACTCGCCGTATCAAAGTGCCTCAGGCTGGCCGTAGGGTGCAGCGACGAGCAGCCGGACGCATTTTTCATCTTCGTGACGCACAAGGCCGCTGGCTAGGCGGGAGGTCCACATTGAACGCGCTCATACTGTACCAGAGCCGGGGCGGGCACACCCGTCAGGCGGCGGAAGCCATCGCGCAGGCCGTCCGGGGCCTCAACCACCCCGTCACCACGAAGTCGGTGATCGAGGTGCGCCCGGCGGACGTCGAGGCGGCGGACCTGCTGTTCGTCGGCACCTGGGTCCAGGGGTTCATCCTGTTCGGCGTGAAACCGGCCGGGGCCGACCTCTGGACGCGCGCGCTGCCATCACTGGCGGGCAAGCCGACGGGGGTCTACTGCACGTATGCCGTCCACCCGCGCGGCAGCCTGCGGGCGCTCAAGGCGCTGCTCGAGGCGCGCGGCGCGGCGGTCGTGGGCGACCATGCCTTTCACCGCCGCCACCCCACGGCGGGCGCTGAGGGCTTCGCACGGCGTATCGTGGAGGTCGCCGGGCGCGCGCAGGGTTAGACGCACAGCGGGCGGATGCTGCTAAGATCTAACGCACGGCGCGACGCCCAACCGGCGGCGCTACCGCCAGTGTCCGGCAAGGAGGTCCCGTGCGATGCCCACTTACCTGATCGAAGTCCCGCACGATTCGGACGAGGTCGCCTGCTCGCGTGCGATCCGGGCGTTCCTGGCAACCGGCTCCCACTTTTTGACGAACGCGGATTGGGGCTGCGAGGACGGGGAACACAAAGCCTGGTTCGTGCTCGAAGCGGAAAGCAAGGACGAGGCCCGGCTCGTGGTGCCGCCCGCGTTCCGCGCCGAGGCAAAAGTGATCCGGCTGCGGAAGTGGACGCGGGACGATCTCGACCCGACCCACCAGCAGCACCCCGACTGAGGCCCGGCGCCGCGTCCCTTATGGGCGGCTGAGGGAGGGGCGGAGCGACGTGCTCAGCAGCGGCGCGCCGTCTCCGACCAGCGGCACGGCCCGCTCGCCGCCCTCCAGGGCGCGCAGGACATCCTCCCAGACGTGATCCGGCAGGGCCGTCAAGATGGCGCGGCAGCCCCCATCGCCATCGCGCGGGCGCACGCACCACTTCCCACCGGCGGCTTCGGACACCTCGAAGAGATGGCCCAGGCGCCCCACCGCCTTGGCCCACTCCGAGGCGTGGTTCCACCGGTTCGAGCGCGCGATCCGCGCCGGATAGGCCAGCCCTTCGTCATCACAATACTCCGTGCTGAGGCGCACCCCGGCGATCCGGGCGTAGTGCTGCCCGAGGCACTCGGCCACGTCGAGGAACTGCGCGTGTTTGCCCGCACTCAGCACGATCTCGCCCTCGATCGGCTCCGGGACGATCACGTAGTCGCCGTGGCGCTGGATGACCGCCGCCACCTCCTCGACCGCCCCACCCGCCGGGACATGCCAGATCTTCCACAACGTTTCCACATCACCCAAGTGCTCGTCGAAGCCGCGCAGCCGGACGCCCGCCACGCTGGAAAAGCTGGTTTCCCGGCCATCGGCCAGCGTGACGCGCACCCCGTCGATGCCGGTGTCCTGCGCCAGGAACAGGTTGTAGCGGATGGCGACGTACTCGCCCCACTCCTCAACGCCCCAGGTCACGGCGAGGTCATCCGGCTCCAACGTCTCACGGGCGGAAAAGCGGTAGACGGGCGCGCCCGCCCGTGCCAGCCGCAGGGGATCACTTTCACCGGGCAGGGGCGGCAGCTCGGCATGCAGCAGCGCGAGCAGCAGCAACAGCGCAGCATAGCTGACGATCGACAGCAGCTTCATCCTTCGCTTCATCTCAGTCCGGTACTATCCTGTACAACTAAACCCATTCCGTTATGGTCCACCCGACCGGCAAAGGCTGCGCCGATCATCCGATCCGCCCCCCATCATACCACCCCCGCGCCGGGATGAACCTAAAAGTCCTATGAATTCGGCGCGCAGCCAGCCCGCCCGGAATGTGCTATCCTGGTGGGAAAGGATCAGCGCAGGAGGTCCCCATGACCAGGCCCTTAGCCCTCATCGCCGCGATCGTGGCTGTGCTCGTCGGGATCGTCACCTACACCGCGCTGCGGTCAGTTGCGCTCACGGTGCTGGCCGCCGCCATCGCGCTCAGCGTCGTGATCGTCATCGGGCGGCGGCTGCTCCCCCGTGATGCGGCGCCCCCCGCCCCGGACGTGCCGGGCGTTCAGGTAGACGAAGACATCTCCCAACCGCCAATCACAGAACTCGACCTAGATCTCGAATACGGGGAAGCCATGCCGTCAGCCCCGGCGGCGGCACCGGACATCACCGGCGTTTTCCCGTTCGACGATGGCCCCATCATGGACGGGCTGCCGGACGGCGAGCGGCACGATCACTAGGCGCATAGCACCGGGGCGCCGCCCGTGCTATAGTTTCCCGCAGTTCGTTCCGAGCATTTACCGCCGTCAGGAGAGCGTGGCGTCATGATCCAGGATTTTGCCCCTAAGCTTGCGCGTGTGCTAACTGAGTATTCGGTCCCCATTCAAAAAGGCGACGTCGTGGTGATCATGTCGTCGACCGAGGCGGCCCCGCTCATCGAGGCGCTGTACGAGGCGGTGCTGCTCCGGGGCGGGCACCCCATCGTCCAGGCCCACCTGCCGAACCTGGACGAGATCAGGCTGCGCATGGCGTCCGACGAGCAACTCTTGTTTTGCGACCCCTTCGCGCTGCACATGATCCAGAACGTGGACGTGCTGCTCCAGATCCACGCGCCGATCAACACGCGCGGGCGAAGCCACATCCCGACTGAGCGGGTCACGCTCGCACAGCAGGGCAGCCGTCCGATCATGGAGACGTACCTGAAGCGGGTGAACGACCAGTCGCTGCGCTGGAACATCACCGCATGGCCAACGCAGGCCAGCGCGCAGGAGGCCGAAATGGGCCTGCTGGCACACAGCGAGTTCATCTACAAGGCGTGCGCGCTGGACCAGGATGACCCGGTCGCGTACTGGCAGGCTTTCCAGGACCGGCAAGTGAAGCTGGCGGAGTGGCTCGACGGCAAGAAGCACGCCGAGGTGCGCGGCCCCGGCGTGGACCTGTCGTTCGACTTTGAGGGCCGCCCGTGGATCAGTTGCCACGGCACGGTGAACTTCCCGGACGGCGAGATCTTCACCAGCCCGATCGAGGACTCGGTCAACGGCCACATCGCGTTCAGCTACCCCACGATCTACAGCGGGCGCGAGGTCAGTGGCATCAAGCTGACGTTCAAGGATGGGCGCGTTACGGATGCCTCCGCCGCCAAGAATGAGGCGTTCCTGCTCAGCCAGCTTGACATCGACGAGGGCGCGCGCACGCTGGGCGAGTTCGCCATCGGCACGAACATGGGCATCCAGCAATTCACGGGCAACACGCTGTTTGACGAAAAGATCGGCGGCTCGATCCACATGGCGCTCGGCGAGTCGATCGCGGAGTCCGGCGGCGTGAACAAGAGCCAGATCCACTGGGACATCGTGCACAGCATGCGTGAGGGCGGCCAGATCTGGATCGACGGCAAACTATTCTACGACAGCGGCCGCTTCGTGATCGAGGCGGAGTAACTGGGTAACAGGGATGGAGGCGGGTTAGAAACCCGCCCCTACGTGACATGCCTTTATTCCCCCTCGCCAATTGATTGGGCCAGGGGTGAGGTCTCACCCGATGGCCGGGTTATTTTTGTTGGACTGCATGACGCACTGAGCTTCTGAGATTTAGCAGCACAGAAAAGAGACGCAGATGATTACTGACCTTGCGACCAAGCTCGCCAAGATCCTGACCGAGTACTCGATCCCGGTCAAAGAGGGTGACTACGTCACCATCGCCGGGAACATCAGCACCGCCGGGCCGCTGATCAGCGAGCTGGTGCACGCCGTGTTGCGGCGGGGCGGCATCCCGAACGTGCAGGGCGCGGCCATGATCTCGCCCGACTACACCGACTACTTCGAGATCTTCCTGCGGGAGGCCAGCGACGCGCAGCTAGAGCAGCCGGACCCGACCATCATGCACTGGGTCAACCATTCCGACGTGCTCTATTTCATCAAGGCTCCGGCCAACACCAAGGCGCTCGCCTCGATCGATCCGGCCCGCATCGCGCTGTTCCGCAAGGGGAACCAGGCGTTCAGCAACCGCTATCTGGAGCGCTACGACGCCGGGGAACTGGTGTGGAACGTCAGCGCGTGGCCGACGCAGGCGCTCGCGCAGAAC
>CAZGLU010000200.1:0-4032 GCA_964526095.1 uncultured Anaerolineaceae bacterium
TGGCGTGCTATGAATTTTTCCCAATATTACTCATTCGTACACTATTAATGGGCGACCCGTCTGTTTCTGACACCACGCCGATATGCTATGATCAGGGCGGAAGGCAGGTGTAGGAAGCCGCTGAGGACGATCAGATGTCAATCCGTGTGCGGCCTGGCCCCCTTTCTGCACTGTGCCATGGGCCTGTAGCGTGCGACTGACTGTAGGCGTAGTAAGCGTGACTGGCGGGTGAGGTAATGTTTTGGGGCGGTGTGCCCCTTTTTCGGAAGTAGGTAGGTTGCGGCAGGGTGCGGATCCCAGGCGAGGCACGACCCCCATTCATGCGTGAGCCAATCCCGATCCTGTGGCTTGGTGAACACGATACGCTGCTGTCTGCCGTCTGGCCGCACTATGACGTGCTGCACGTGCGGACCGTCGATCTGCTGCTCGCGGTCGCCAAGGCCCATCCCGCGCCGTGCGCTGTGATCGACGTGCAGCAGCCCGGCGTGGTGGATTACCCCGAACTGCCCGACGATCTGCGCGAGATCGTGCCGGACATCTGCCTTGTGGCGCTGGTGGACGAGCCGGACGGCGTGCCGCCCGCGTACGACGCCGCCCTATCGCGCGCCCTGCCGCTGGAGGAGGCGCTGCACACGCTGGGCGACATCTACGCCTTCGCGCTCTCCCAGCCGGAAACCTTTGAGAGGCGCCCCGCGAGCCGGGACGATCTGCTGTCCCGGCGGATCGCATACCTTGAGGGGCTGGTCGGCTCGGCGCTGAACGTGCCCGGCACGCTCCACGAGGCCAACATCCTGGCCGACCTGCGCCACGTCGCAACCGTCGCCGTCGAGGCGGACGGCGTGGCGGTGCTGCTGATGAATGAGGCGCAGGACGAACTGCGGGACGTGCCCGGCCTGAACGCCCCTGAACCCTACCTCGACCTGTGCCGCGCGCACTTCCGTTCCCTGGGGCCTGAGGAGCGGATGCGCTACCTGGGCGACGAGGTGCTGCTGCGCAATCCGCCGGTGAACACGGACAGCCCCGCCGCGCGGGAGGCGCAGACCGTCCACGCGCAGTCGTACATGCGCCTGCCACTGATCATCGACGACCAGATCGTGGGGTTCGTGGGGCTGTTCTCCAGCGTGCCGGGGCGCTTCAACGGCACCCACCTCCAGCTAGGACGCCTGTTCGCGGCGCAGGTGGCGACCGCCGTGCGGAACCTGCGGCTCTATTACCGCCTGAACCGCGCCGAGCAGCGCCAGCAGGCGGTGAGCGAGGTGGCCCGCATCATCGCCGAAGACGTTATGCTGGACCGCGTCCTGAACCGGATCGTGAGCGAGGCCGTGCGCCTGGTGGGCGGCGATGGCGGCGCGATCGCGCTGCTCCAGCCGGACCGCACCCTGGTCGCCAGCGCGGTGACCGACCCCTGCTACATCCCGTTGGGCTTCCGCTTCGAGCCGGGGCAAGGCATCAGCGGCATGGTCGCGCTCAGTGGGCAGACGCTCGTCGTGCACGACTACGCGATGTGGGAACACGCCGTGCCGGAGATCGCGCACCGGCTCGCGCCGGGCACGGTCGTCATCGGCGTGCCGCTGCATTACCGGGGGCGGGTGTTGGGCGTGCTCCAGGTGATGGCGAGCCAGGCCAGCCAGGACTACCTATTAGAAGCGCGGGAGACGTTGGAACTGCTGGCGCCCCAGGCCGCGACCGCGATCGGCAAGGCGCAGCTTCACGAGCAGGCCCACCAGGAACGCCAGCAGTTGCGCGCCATCCTGGACCACACGGCGGCGGCGGTCATGGTGTGTGACGCGGAGGGCCGTATGCTGCTGGTCAACCCGGAGGCGCGGCGGCTGCTCAACCGGCTCGGCCTGGACTACGAGATGGTGCATGGGCGCCGCATCACGGACCTGATGCGCGAGTTGCTGCCGGACCAGGATCTGCGGCGCGAGGACTTCGGGAACATGGTCGAGCTGGACCTCGGCCCGGCAGGTGAGTACATGGTGAATCTGGCCGAGATCACGCGCCCCAACGGGTCCATCGACCGCTACGTCGCCGTCGCGCATGACATCTCGCAGCTTCGCCGCCTGGACCGCATGAAGTCCGACCTGATCCACATCCTGTCACATGACCTGCGCAACCCGCTGGGCCTGGCGCGCGGCTCAATCGACTTGCTGGACGAGCCGGACCTGGACGCCGAGCAGCGCCAGCAGCTCACCGGCATGATCATCAACAGCCTGGAGCGGATGGAGCAGTTGATCCAGGACGTGACCGACCTGGAGATGGCGGAGTCGCTGGGGCAGGAGACGGCGCGGCCCTACCAGCTTCCGGCGCTGGTGCAGCGCATTGTGCTGCGCAACGTGCCGAAGGCCGAGCGGCAGGGGCTGACCCTCGAATATGACGAGCGGGAGGTGCCCCCGCGCGCGCTCAACGGGCACGCGATCCTGATCGGGCAGGCCATCGACAACCTGATCGGCAACGCGATCAAGTACTCGCGCCCCGGCGGGCGCGTCGATGTCGTGCTGAGCATGCGGGACGATTACGCGCTGATCACCGTGCGGGACACCGGGATCGGCATCCCGGAGGCGAGCCTGCCCTATATCTTCGACCAGTTTTACCGTGTGCACGACGAGCGCACGCGCAACATCCCCGGCACCGGGCTGGGCCTCAGCCTCGTGCAGACCATCGCGCGGGCGCATGGCGGCTGGGTCACGGTGCAGAGCCGCCTGGACGAGGGCAGCGAGTTCACGCTGGCTCTGCCCGTCGTGCAACGCCTGCACGCCCCGGCCACTGTGGGCGGCATCCGCCGCCTGGATCTCTCCGGCCTCGTCAAGCAGTCCGGCGGGTAGCGGCGGCTATCCCCCCGGCACTTCCATCAGGCTCGCGCGGGCCAGCATTGCCGCGCCGAGCAGGACCGCGTTATCCCCCAGCGCCGCCTCGACCACCGGAAGCTGCTCCGGCTCCACGGGGCGGATCAGGAAGCGGTAGGTGGTGCTGCGGATGATCGGCAGCAGGAAGTCGCCACACGCCTCGATCAGCCCGCCGCCGTAGACCACGCACTCCGGATCGAGCGCGTTGATCAGCCCGGCGGTGAACACGCCGAGGTGGTAGGCCGCGCGACCCAGGATGTCGTGTACGAGCGGGTCCTTGGCGTCGAGCGCCGCCTTCAACACGCCGCTCGTGATCTTTTCCTCCGCGTCGAAGTCCACCATCGACGTGATGATGCTCTCGCGCCCGCCCCGGATCTCGCCCAGGATGTCGCGCTCGATCGCGGTGCGGCTCGCCAGGGCCTCGATGCAGCCGCGCCGCCCGCACCCGCACTGCGGGCCGTCGATCATGACGACCATGTGCCCGACCTCGCCCCCGGCGTTGTGCGCACCGCGCAGCAAGCCGCCGTTGAGGATGATCCCGCCGCCGATGCCCGTGCCGGGGAAGATGCCCACCACCGAGCGGTAGCCGCGTGCCGCGCCGACGGTAGCCTCGCCGTACGTCCCGGCGTTCACGTCGTTCTCGACGAACACCGGGATATCCAGCAGGTTCTGAAGGCGCGGGCCGAGCGCGACGTTGACCCAGTCGGTGAGGTTGGGCGCGAACTCGACCACGCCTGCGCTGTAGTCCGCTACGCCGGGCGCGCCGATGCCCACCGCGCGGATCTGCGTCAGCTCCAGGTGGGCGTCCGCGACGGCGTCGCGGGCCGTGCGGGCGATGCGCTCGATGACCTCATCCACGCCGCGTTCCGACCGCGTCTTGCGCTTGGCCGTGCCGATGATACGCCCCTCGTGATCCACGACGGCGGCGAGGATCTTCGTGCCGCCCAGGTCGATGCCGAGCATGAACGCCGGATGCGTCCAGTCCTGGCTCTCCAACGCGTTCGGTCGTGCCTTCTTCTTGCCCTTCTTGCTCACGTGAAGGATCTCCTCTCCGGTGGTGTGGGAGCCATGGGGCTGCGGCACGGCCACAGCCTCCCTTCATAATATTCATAATAAATGATCAGGTGAATGGGATGCAAAATACGGTCCGCCCAAAGCAACCGCTTGCGCATTCCCGGCGGGCGAG
>CAZGLU010000200.1:4042-6991 GCA_964526095.1 uncultured Anaerolineaceae bacterium
TGATGGGACAACCGATCGATCGAGAGGATCAGTCCGGGGCCCGGCACGGCGCCGGTACCTACCAGATGTTGTGGGACTGCCGCTTCTGCGGCACGGAAAAGCTGCTGGGCATCACGCACCGGCACTGCCCGAACTGCGGCGCGGCGCAGGACCCCGCGTGGCGCTACTTCCCGGCGGAAGCCGATATGGTGGCGGTGGAGGATCACCAGTACGTCGGCACGGACGTGATCTGCCCGGCGTGCAGCCAACCGAACAGCGCCGCGAGCACGTACTGCTCGGAGTGTGGGGCGGACCTGGCGACGGGGCAGGCCGCGCCGACGCTGGGCAGCCGCAGCGTCGGGGCCGGGATCGCGGAGGCGGATACGCGCCGCGACGTGGTCAAGGATAAGTTCGAGGCCGAGATGCAGCGCGTGGGCGTGTCTACGGGCGCGCCCGGCTTCCTGGGCACGTCACGCGGCAAGGCGATCGTCGCCGGGGTGGTGCTGCTGGCGATCCTGGCGTGCGCCGCGCTGATTTACGCCCTGACCTACAGCAAGCAGGTCAACGCCGAGGTCACCGGCCTGACCTGGACGCGCGTGGTCGAGCTGGAGGAGTTCCGGCAGGTCCGCGACGAAGCCTGGGAGGAGGACGTCCCCCGCGACGCGTACGGTGTGAGCTGCCACCGCGAGCAGCGCGGCACGCGCAAGGTCGCGGCGGGGTCGCACGAGGAATGTACCGACGTGGACAAGGGCGACGGCAGCTTCGAGCGCCAGTGCCGCACGGTGACGGACTACCGCGACGAGCCGGTGTACGACGATCGCTGCACCTACACCGTCGATCGGTGGGTGCCGGGGCGCAGCGTGGAGGCGAGCGGCAGCGAGGCCAGTTCGCTGGCGTGGCCGCAGTTCAGCCTGGCCGGGGGGACCTACGGCAAGGAGCGCGAGCGCGGGCGCCGCGAGGTGTATACCATCGTGTTCCGTGACGCGGACGGCGAGGAGCATTCCTGTGATGTCACGGAACAGTCGGTGTGGGAACAGTATGCCGTCGGGGTGGAGGTGGCCGTCGAGGTGGGGCTGACCGGCTCACCGGACTGCGACACCCTGCGCCCGGTGGGGTAGGGGTGAGTTGAGCTGCGCCGCCTTAGTCGTCAGGCTTGATCGTCAGGCGGGTGCCAACCGGCTGATACCCACAACCGCCGCGCTTCGACCATGCGCTCGCGGTTCATCCGTAACCGCATCACGGTTGCCCGTCCGGTGGGCGTCTGTCCAGAGATCATGGTGCCTTCGGCCGTCCACTCGAAATGTTCTGCCCAGCGATCCTGGCGGGGGTTGAAGAGGGGAGCCATTTCCCCGGTTGCCGGATCAACCGCCTCTTGAAAGGCCGTTTTGAAGCTGTTACAGCCCCGACAGGCCAGGGCGAGGTTTTCGAGGGTGGACGGGCCACCGGCTGCCTCGGGGATGATGTGGTCGATTTCCATCTCCACGATCACCGCGATAGGCGCCTGACAGTATTCGCAGTGTCCCCGTGCGCGCTCGATGACCTGGCGGCGGATCCGATCGGAGAGGGAGGCCACTATGCCCCCGGAAGGTATCGTGCGATGTCGTGGCCCCGTTCCTTGAGCAACAGGAGGGCATGCGAGCGCAGCAGCATCAACAGATCAACCTGATCCATGAGGCTGTTTAGCTCGGCCTGTTCGCTGTCGGAGAGCTTTTCGCGTTCCGCCCGCGCGGACAGTTCGTCCAGACGTGCGCGCTCAAGCACGTTGAGACGCTGGTGCACAACGGCCCACAACTCCTCGTCACGAAACGCCTGAAGGCGTGCCCGCAGCGTGCCGGTTGATGGCGACCCCGCGCCGTAGACTTCTTCGAGGCCCTCACGCACGACCGCCTCAACCGAGCTGTCGCTGCGCTCGGCAAGCTCCCGGATGCGCTGGTACAGGTCTTCAGGCAGCTCAACTGAAACGGACTGTGTCGATGCCATGACGTGTTTCCTCGACCCTTCACCTGCCCGAATTATATCACGGCGGGCGGGAGATGGGCGGACGGCCCTCATGGTACTCTCATGATGAATATACGGGGCGCGATCCAGCCAGATCGCGCCCCGTTGTTGTGTGCGTTGGGAGTGATGGGCTGGCCTAGTTAGGGGCGGCCTCACCGCATGTGATCTGGCGCATGTACTCCGCCAGGAAGCGGCCCGTGTGGCTCTCCGCGACCTGGGCTACCTCCTCCGGCGTGCCCTCCGCGATCAGATAGCCGCCCTCCTCGCCGCCCTCCGGCCCCAGGTCGATGATGTGGTCCGCGACCTTGATGATGTCCGGGTTGTGTTCGATGATCAGCACCGTGTTGCCCTTGTCCACCAGCGATTGCAGCACGTCGATCAGGCGCGCGACGTCGGCGGTGTGCAGGCCGGTTGACGGCTCGTCCAGCACGTAGAGCGTCTGACCTGTGGCGCGCTTGGATAGCTCACGGCTGAGCTTGACGCGCTGCGCCTCGCCGCCGGAGAGCGTCGGCGCGGGCTGGCCGATGCGGATGTAGCCCAGGCCCACCGCCGCCAGCGTCTCCAGCTTGGGGCGGATCGCCGGGAGGTTGGCGAAGAACTCCAGCCCTTCGCTGACGGTCATATCCAGCACGTCCGCGATGCTCTTGCCCTTGTACTTCACTTGCAGGGTCTCGTGGTTGTAGCGCGCGCCGTGGCACACCTCGCACGGGACGTAGATATCCGGCAGGAACTGCATCTCGATGCGGAGCTGGCCCTCGCCCTGGCAGTTCTCGCAGCGCCCGCCCTTGACGTTGAAGCTGAAGCGGCCCGGCGTATAGCCCCGGATCTTGCTTTCGGGCAGCTCCGCGAACAGGGTGCGGATCGCGTCGAACATCTTGGTATAGGTGCCGGGGTTGCTGCGCGGCGTGCGGCCAATGGGCGACTGGTCGATGTGGATCACCTTGTCGATGTGCTCCAGCCCTTCGATGCGGT
>CAZGLU010000201.1:0-6463 GCA_964526095.1 uncultured Anaerolineaceae bacterium
GAGATGGAATCTCGTGACTGGAGTTCAGACGTGTGCTCTTCCGATCTAGCTCGCTGATGTGGATCAACCCTTCCAGCCCGCCGAGGTCCACGAACACGCCGAAGTCACACAGGTTCGTGACCTGGCCGGTGCACACGTCCCCTTCATGGATCGTCTGCAACACCGTAGCGCGCGTGCCGGGCTGGACCTGCGCCGCCCGTTCGGACAGGATCAGCCGGTTCTGTTCTTGCTCAAGCTCGATCACGCGCAGCTTGATCGTCTGGCCGATGCGCGCGGCCAGGTGGTCCCGGCGCTCGCGCTGGTCGCCCAGCACCGGGAAATCAACAAGCTGGCTGGCGGGGATGAAGCCGCGCAGACTGTTCCATTCGACAAGCAGGCCGCCCCGGTTGTGCCCGATCACGCGCAGCTCAACGGTGGTGTCCGCGTCAAACACCTGCTGAACCTGCTCCCAGTCTGCCTGTGACCCGTTTTGCGTGCCGTACGCTGCTGCCGGTTCAGTTCCGCCAAAATCGTCGCCATCCCAATACAGGTCTGCTTTGCGAGTGCTTTCCCCCTCGGCTGCTGCCTCGCCCTCTTGTAGCAGCGCTTCCCAATAGCCTTCGTCAGGCGGAAGGGGCTGAGAAGAACCATACTGCCGGATCTCTGTGGTCATATACACCTTCCTCAGCCTCACAGTAACCGTTTACTCGAGTCGTACGGCGTGCCCAACAATACGGAGATGCGATCAGAAGCAGGGTCATTATAGAAACGCTAAAATTCCTTGTCAAACGAGGAGCCGCCCGCCGGACTGGTTCCCCTGAGCCACGCTAGAGGTCCGGTTCCGTCTGAAGCACGTTCGGTTGTTCCGCTGGCAGGCGCTCAGCCGCCATCGAGGCACGCTCCATCTCCGCGATCTGGTGGGCCACCTCCTCGATCGCGATGCGCTGCTTGCGGTACAGGTCAGACTCGCTCATAGCAAGCCGCAGCGCCACATCCCGCACCTTGCGACCCTGCAAGAAGCGCATTTCCAGGATATTGTACAGGATCCATTCGGTTGTGGTCAGGCTGCGCTGGCCCTCCGGCTTGAGGTTCTCAATGGCGCGGGCCAGCACGTTGCGTAGGGCGCGCACGGGGTTGGAGTCCTGCGCGGCCTCCATCTCACGCCAAACCACGTTCAACTGCAACAGTTCGCTTTCCGTCAGCCGAGGGCCGCCCCAGTAATCGCGCAGGGCGTCCTTGACCCAGTCCGAGAAGTGCGGGCTGGCGACGATCTCCGCCGTCGAAGGGCGGGGCATCTCTGCGACGTGGCCGTAGCGCGACAGCCCGCGCCATTGCTGCATCGCGTCCATCTGCGAGGCCAGCCCCTCCAACACGATGAAGATCTCCGTCTGAAGCTGTATGTCCTCCAGGACCTGCGCGGCCTGACGCGCCAGCCGGTCGAGCACGGCCCACTCGTCGGGCGTGAGGTCCGGTGTGGCTGCCCGCGCCCATAAGCCGAGGATGCCGAGGACCTGCGGGCCGTCGCCCTCGGTTTCCGCAAGCGAGCGCGTTTGGTACAGCGGCAGCAGCCAGTAGGAATGCCACACAAAAACCTCGTCCACGCGCTGGAGGTTGCCCGCGTCCGGGGACGCGGCCTGGCCGTTCGGCATCACCAGATGCGACAACTCGTCCCGCGTGAGGGCTTCGGGGGAGGGGGCCAGCGAGCCAACTACCTGCACCAACTGGGCCTGATCCCCCTGTACCCGCGCGACGAAGGCGGTCGGAACGCGCAGGCTGTCACACAGGGCGGCGAGGATCGATTCCAGCAGTTGGGACGCGTCCGCCGGTGTGATGAGGCGGTTGCCCAATTCCTGGATCCACTGCGCGCGGTGCTGGTCCGAGGTGTAGATCATCCAGCGCTGGAGGACGGGCAGCGCAACGGTGATCAGCCACTGTAGCAGCAGCAGCGTGGTGACCGCGACAAACGGCATGGCCTCGTCCCCGTCCAGGCCAAGGAAGTTCGTTACGCGCGGCATGAACAGAATGACGGCTAGCACTGCCGCGCCCGTCACCGGGCCGCGCAGTATGAATTCCAGCAGCTCGGCCTTGATGACGCGGTCCGGCTTCTCCGAGCCGAAGAACGAGAGCGGATAGGCCATGAACACCAGCATGAGCAGGATGATCAGATTCGCCAGGTTGAGGACCAGCATCAGGCTGGTTATGCTGGCGTCGCTCAGTTCCCCGAACAACACGGTGAACGGGAACAGCCCGTAGATCGGAGACAGGAACACGGCGAGCAGGTACGTCATGCGCCGCCGCGTGTAGCGTGTCAGGCAGCGGCGCCGGGCGCGCATGACGTTGATCATCGATGCAGCCGCGATGACGACGAGGTAGGCCACGTAGACCGCGAACGCCGGACCGGCAACCAACCGGGGCATGACCGCCGTGACCGGGCCTGTGATCAGCGTGTCGGTCAGCACGGCGAGCAGGACGAAGACCGCCCCGATCCCGTAGGAGAGGCGCACCACGAACCGCCGCCTGCCGCGTGACGGGCGGCCGGTGGTCGCCAGCAGCGCGTCGGACAGGTGGAACAACGCCGCCGGGACGAACGCGATCCCCAGCCACTGGAAGCGCAGCCAGAGGTCCAGGTACTGCCGTCCGGGGTCGAGCGAGACGAACACATCCCCCAGGTAGGTCAGCGTGACGCACAGCAGCACGACCGACGACGCCTGCGTGACCGGGTGCTGGCTGTGGCGCGTCAGGTTATACAGCAGGATCGAGACCGCGAAGATGACCACCGTGGCGGTGAGCGTCTCGTTGAGCAGTTCGAGGGCAGCCAGCAACGTCTCAGAGGCGATCATCGGTGCGTCAGCATCTATCCATTACTTGGGCCAGCTTGGGCCAGCGGTGCGGGCTTAGAGTCGCTTGCTGAAAAACAGGGCGATGTCCTGGTTTGAGTAGTACTGATCGTTGAACCCGCTGAAGGTGAAGCCTTTGCTCGACGCGAACATGATCCCAGGGAAATTCTTGGTCTGCGTCTCGATGGTCAGAGCAAGGAGGCCATGCAGCACGGCCCAGCGGGTCGCCTGTTCCAACAGCGCGCTGCCGATCCGGCGGCGGCGCAGCGGCGCCCCCACAACCAGATCGTGGATCCAGCCGCGACGGTGCGGGTCTACACGCATGTTTACGTAGCCGAGCACGTACTGATCGACCGCCGCCACCAGGAAGCAATCACGCTGCGCCCATGACGCCAGCAGCATTGAGGCGTCGCGCGGATACGCGGCGCGGATGCGGCGGGGCAGGCGGACCGTGCGGAAGCGGATCGCCTGTTCGTCCCCGTCCTGCCGGGCGTCCATCTGCCAGACGTAGTCCGTTTCATAGGTGTGATCGAGCCGGGCGCAGAGCGCTAACTCCGCCTCACCCCGGACCTCACGCACGATGAATTGGGTCGTAGTGGTCGTGGTCATAACGCTGAATTGTACCTGATGGGGGGAGGGCAGGGCAATGCCTGGGGCGGCCCGCCCTTCCGTTTACGATGCCCGATGGCCGGTATCCAAAACGATTTGACCTCAACGGTTTTCTGTACTAACATAAAGTAGTAATGTCCTTATAAGCTAAACTTCGAGCCGGGTAACGTGTCTACGTCGGGCCCTTGCATTCCTGCGAACACCCGGTGAGTCGTGCTCTAACGAACTATTAGGCAAGTCAACCGCGTCAGTATATGATCGATTTACTGCGATTTACTGACGGTTGAAAGCATCCGTACCCTCTACAATATCATCCACAACGGATACACACTGCCCCTCAAAGGAGGTGATGGTCGCGAAAAGGCGTTCCGCAAACGCTTAGAAGTCACCGATCCGTGAAAGATCTTCTGAATACAGGAGGAACAGGAAAAATGCTAAAGCGTTCTTTGGTATTTGTGATCGCGCTGGCGCTGGTCGTTGCTGTGATAGGCCCGATGGGGGCCGTCCGCGCGCAAGACATCGAATGCTTCGGAAGTGAAGGGTCGGAGCTGTCTGTTATCGGTGTTTGGGCCGGTGAAGAGGAAGAAACCTTCATGTCTGTGCTGGCCCCGGTCCTCGAAGCGTGCGATATCACGTTGAACTACGAAGGCACCCGCGACCTGCCGACGGTCCTTTCGACGCGCGTATCGGGTGGCGAGCCGCCGGACATCGCCTCCATGCCGAACGTCGGTGCTATCGCCCAGTATGCCGACGAGCTTGTGCCCCTGACCGATCTGCCCGTGAATGCCGAGAACTATGACGAAAGCTGGCAGGCGCTCGGCTCGGTCGATGGCACGTGGTACGGCCTCCCGATCAAGACCGACATCAAGTCGTTGGTGTGGTACAGCCCGCTGGCCTTCGAGTTGGAAGGCTTCGAGGTGCCGACAACCTGGGAGGACTTCCAGGCCCTGCTCGACACTATGCTGGAAACGGGCACACCGCCCCTCGCCATGGGCTTTGAGAGCGGCGGCGCGACCGGCTGGGCCGGGACCGACTTCGTTCAGGACATCCTGCTCCGCACCCAGAGCGCCGACTACGTGCGCGGCCTGGCGGACGGCACGACAAGCTGGACCGATCAGGGTGTGATCGATGCCTGGCAGATGTACGCCGATTGGGTTGAGCGGTACGGCGCGGGCGGCGCGGATGGTACGTTGACCACCAGCTTCAACGACGCCATCCTGCAACCGTTCCAGGATCCCCCGGTGGCATGGATGGTCAAGCAGTCCGGCTTCGCTGGCAGCGCGACGATCCAGCCTGCGTTCCCCGACTTCCAATACGGCGAGGACTTTGCGTTCTTCGTGCTGCCCGGCCCCGGTGGCGAACCGGCCCCGATGCAGATCGCCGCTGACTTCATCGCGGTGTTCAACGACACCCCCGCAGTGCAGGCGACCATGGCCTACCTGACGAGCGCCGAGGGTGCCTCCGCGTGGGCGGCCAGTGGATTCGACCTGACCCCGAACTCCGCGGTTGACCTCTCGGCGTACGAGAACCCGATCTCGGCGGACAAGGCGGCGGTGCTGGCTGAGGCGCCCGAAGTCGTGTTCGACGTTGGCGACCTGCTGCCCGGTGGCGCTGGTCAGGCCGAGTTTGAGGCGATCACCGCTGTGGTGGGTGGCGCCGATCCGGCTGAGGAACTGGCGCGGGTCCAGCAGGCGATCGATGACGCACGCGCGGCCGAGGGGGCAGGGTAGTAAGACCGCTGCATCTCGGCAACCGTTGGTGAGTTAAGCCTATGTGACTGCCTGGGGGAGGCGCTCTAGCAGCACCTCCCCCAGGTCCGTATTTACGAGCCGGAGGGAGAGCGCCCATGAGCAGCACAACGCCCATGATCATGCGGCAGGGCCGCGCGGTGCCGTGGCTGTACGTTGGTCCGGCATTGATCGTGATGCTGATTTACGTGGTTTACCCAACGATTCGTACGACTTATTTGAGCTTCCGCAACAACACCGATACTGCTTGGGCTTCGGCCGCATGCCGCCAGGGGGATGAAGAACCCTGCGCCGGGGTGTTTGAAAACTACCGGCGTGTGTTTACGAGCGATTCCGGCCAGACGGCGCTGAGCAACACGGCGCTGTGGCTGATCACGATGGTCCCCGGCACGGTTATCCTGGGCCTGTTGTTCGCCGTGCTGGCGGACCGCGTGCGCTATGAATCGATCGCTAAATCGATCATATTTATGCCGATGGCGATCTCGTTCGTCGGCGCCAGCATCATATGGCGCTTCGTGTACGACCCGAATCCGAACGTCGGGCTGCTCAACGCGATCCTGACGGCCCTGGGGGGCGAGCCACGGGCGTGGCTGGCGACCGCGCCGCCGGGCAACACCTTCCTGCTGATCATCATCGGCATCTGGGTGTGGACGGGCTTCACGATGACGATCCTCGCCGCCGCCCTGAAGGCGATCCCGGAGGAGATCCTAGAGGCGGCGCGTGTGGACGGTGCGAACGAGATCCAGGTCTTTTTCCGGATCATGCTCCCCGCGTTGATGCCTACTATCGCGGTCGTGCTCACGACGATGACGATCAACACCCTCAAGATCTTCGACATCGTGTGGGTGCTAAAGGGTATCGACACGGACGTGATCGCCACGCGCATGGTGTCTGAGTTGTATCTGTACAACAACGACGGGCTGGCAGCCGCGTACGCGGTGGTCCTCATCGCGCTGATCATCCCCGTCATGATCCTGAACATCCGGCGCTTCAACGCCGAGGAGGCCGCACGATGAACGGGCGCACACGCGAACGGTTGGTCAACTTCCTGAACCGCGTGCCGGTCAACCTGGCCGTCATCCTCCTGTGCCTTATCTGGCTGGTGCCGACGCTCGGCCTGTTCATCACCTCGTTCCGGCCGCAGGAAGCGGTGACGAGTTCCGGCTGGTGGACGGCGCTCTCGGCTGATCCGGTGAATGATGCGGCCTACGTACAATACTGCGCTGACTGCCACGGCGAGGATCTGAACGCGGTGGAAGGCGTCGATCTGAGCGATCCGGAGTACATCAC
>CAZGLU010000201.1:6473-6967 GCA_964526095.1 uncultured Anaerolineaceae bacterium
CGAAGGCCCGTCCGGGAACCGGAGCTGCAATTTCTGGAAGGACGCCACCCGCCAGGGCGCGATCTTCCGGGGCATGTTGAACAGCTTCGCCGTCGCCATTCCGGGGACGCTGCTGCCGATCCTGTTCGCCGGATTCGCGGCCTACGCGTTCGCGTGGCTGGACTTCTCCGGGCGCAAGGTGCTGTTCACGATCCTGGTCGGCTTGCAGATCGTCCCGCTGCAAATGACGCTGGTGCCCATCTTCCGGCTTTACACCGACCTCGGGCTGAACGGCTCGTTCCTGGGTGTGTGGCTGTTCCACACCGGGTTTGGGCTGCCCTACGCGATCTACCTGATGCGCAACTTCATCGCCTCGCTGCCGCGCGACCTGTTCGAGTCGGCGTACCTCGATGGGGCGGGGCACTTCCAGGTCTTCCGCAAGATCGTGATGCCGCTCGCGCTGCCCGCCATCGCCGCGCTGGGCATCTTCCAGTTCCTGTGGGTGTGGAACGATC
>CAZGLU010000202.1:0-6966 GCA_964526095.1 uncultured Anaerolineaceae bacterium
CGCCTACGCCAACCGCAGCGCCGCACGCGACGGCGCGACGGCGTAGCTTGGCGCGGTTACTTGCACCCGCCGCCGGGTCACGGCACAATGGTGCGGGTCGCGTCACGTCGGCGCGAACCAGTTGCGGAGCAGGATGATGGCAGAACAAAAACCGATGTCGTTTTCGTATGGCGGCCAGGCCGTGATCGAGGGCGTGATGATGCGCGGGCGGTACATCGCCGCCATCGCCGTGCGCAACCCGAAGGGCGAGATCGAGGTCCGCGAGCAGCCTTTGAACGCCGCGCTGTATCGCGGGCGGGCGGCGCGCCTGCCGTTCGTGCGCGGCCTCGTGATGCTGTGGGACGCGCTGGTGCTCGGCACGCGCGCGCTGCTGTGGTCGTCGGACGTGGCGCTTGAGGAAGAAGAGGTCGATTTCTCGATGGAGAGCGCCGCTGGCCTCGGCCTCGTCGTCGTCTCGCTGAGCATGGGCATCGGGCTGTTCTTCGTGCTGCCCGCCGCGCTGTCGGCGTTGGTGCGCCGGGTGAGCGGGCTGGACAGCCGCCTGCTGGCCGACGTGGTCGAGGGCGTGATCAAGCTGGCGCTGCTCGTCGGCTACATCTGGGCCATCGGCCGCATGAAGGACGTCAAGCGCCTGTTCGGCTACCACGGCGCGGAGCACAAGACCATCAACGCCTACGAGGCTGGTGCGGAGCTGACGCCCGAGATCGTGGCGCAGTACCCCATCGAGCACCCGCGCTGCGGCACGGCCTTCCTGCTGACGCTGGTCGTGCTGTCCGTGGTGATCCACATGCTCACCGGCCGGCCGGATAACATCGTCCTGCTGCTGCTCTCCCGCGTCGGGCTGATCTTCCCCATCGCCGGGATCGCCTACGAGGTCATCCGCTTCACGGCCAAGCACCTCGACCACCCGATCATCCGCCAGATCATCAAGCCGAACCTCGCGCTGCAACACCTCACCACACGCGAGCCGGACCTGAGCATGATCGAGGTGGGGATCGTCGCGCTCGAGCGCGTGCTCGCCGCCGAGCGTGCGGGCGAATCGGTGGCGGAGCGCCCCGCCGCCGCGGACGTGTCCGCCGAGGTGCCCACCGTCGCGGCGGATTAGCGCACGCCCCGCGCACGAAACCGCGTTTTCCCCAATCGTCCATATGCCCATGATCCTTGTGCTCCCCCTCTCCAACTTGATTGGAGAGGGGGCCGGGGGGTGAGGTCTTTCTCTCGCCGCCCCGGTTAACCCGCATCACCGCCCGGCTTGTCCGCGATGAACAGCAGAACCGCGCTGCGCGGCAGTTCCTCGATCACGACGCGCCCCGCGAAGCCCGCCGCCTGCAACAGCCCCTCGATGTCCACCGGCCACGGGGCGCGCTGCCCGGTCGCGCGGTAGGCCAGCTCGAGCGCGTCCCGCGCGATGCTGCCGCGCGTCAGTACCCCATTGAAGACCACGATCAGCCGCCCGCCAGGCCGCAGGACGCGGTAAACCTCGCGCAGGGTGGCCGGGTCCGCGATGAACTCGGTGGGGAAGGTGCTGATCACGGCGGGGAAGGCCGCGCTGGGGTAGGGCAGGGCCTGCGCCCGCCCGCGTGCCAGCGCCGGGACCAGCCCGCGCCGCCGCAGCTTGCGCCGCGCGATCCGCCCCATGAACGGGCTGAGGTCCAGCCCGACCGCGCGATACCCCCGTGCCCGCAGGTCGAGGTGGAAGTTACCCGGCCCGTGCGCCAGATCGAGGATCAGCGCGCCGGGCGGTGCCTCCAGGTAGCGCAGGGCCACGCGTCCCCATGCGCGCCACTGGCCCAGGCTAACGACCCACGCGACGAGGTCGTACGTGAAGGCCAGTTCGTTGTACAGCAGGCGGAAGCCGAACCGGACCAGCCGCCACCAAACCCGCCGGATCGGGGAGAGGTGGTCAGGCGGGGGTTGGATCGATCCCATGACGCACTCCTGAGGTGCCTGAATGCCTGAATGAGTCTGATCCGTCCAGTATACCCGCCCCCGGCCTGTGGACAGAATCACCCGGCGGTGTACAATCTTCCGGGCGGGGCTGCGCCGCCGCGTCGGGCCAGGGGCACTTGACCGCTGACGACCGGCGGTGGTTTGCTGTATACTTGGCCGGTGGCCTTGCCCCGGCGGCGCCGTGCGGCGCTCGTTTTACTGCTTTGCTACGGTCAATTCGAAGGAGATTTATCTATGCCATCGGTGTGGCGTTTCCTCCGGCCAGCGCTGTTGAGTGTCCTTGCGATCGCGCTGGCACTGCCTTTTTCGCCCGCTCCCCTCTACGCCCAGGACGGCGACACGGGCCAGATCGTGGTCCAGGGTTCGCTTCAGCTTGAGCCGCTGCTGGCGGCGATCCGCGATGCGTACGTCGCCCAGAACGAGGACGCGGAGATCCTGATCGACGCGCAAGGCCCCAGCATGGGTTTCGAGGCGCTGTGCGCTGGCGAGGCCGATCTGGTGATGTCCACCGACCCGATCACCGACCAGCAGGCGGCGGCCTGCGCCAACCAGGGCGCGGACTTCATCGAGACGGTGCTGGCGTACGAGGTGATCGTGCTGCTGGCAGACCCGGCTGCCGCGCTGGAGTGCATTGACCGCAGCCTGGTCGAAGAGGTCTTTTCGCTCGGCGCCGCCCCGGAAGTGGCCTGGGAGGACCTTGGCTCGGCGACGGCGACCGGCCCGGTGACGTTCTACGGCCCCGATTCGACCGGGACCAGCGCCCAGGCGTTTGCGGCGCTGCTGCCCGCCGGTGATCTGCGCGAAGGCATCGACGTCGGTCAGGCGCCCGCCCACCTGCTCGAAACGATCGGCGCCGAAGGCTCGAACGCGTTCGGCTTCATGTCGCTGGCTGAGTGGGAGGCCGCCGCGACTGAGGATAGCCTGGCGCCCCTCGCCGTGCGGGACGCGGTTGGGGAGTGTGTCGCCCCCTCCGTCGAAACGGTCGAGGCCCGCACCTATCCCCTGACGCGCACGGCGTACCTGTACCTCAACGCCGCCAGCGCCGGGCGTGAGGACGTGCGCGCCTTCGTCGATTTCGCGCTGACGGACGAGGCGGGCGCGGCGGCGGTCGCAGCGGACCTGGGCTTCACCATCCCGACCGAGGCGATTTACGCGGAGGGCGCGGCGAACCTGGCCGATTTGCGCGTCGGGCGGACCTTCTCGCGCGCCGTGACGCCGGTGGACGTGCCCACCACGCAGGAGGGCACCGTCACCATCGTCGGCTCGCCCATGCTCCACGACCTGACCGCGCCCATCGTGCGTGAATTCACCGCGCAGTTCCCGAACGCGACCGTGACCCAGCGGGCGTTCGGCACGGCCGCCGGGTGGGAGGCGCTCTGCGCGAACGAGGCCGACGTGTTGCAGGCGACCGGCCCCGCCAGCGATGCGGCGTTTGAGGCGTGCAAGGACAACGGCGTTGAGACGGTCGCCATTGACCTTGGCCTGGAGGCGCTGGTGCTGGTCGTGCCAAGCGGGAACGACTGGGCGCAGTGCATGACCGCCGACCAGGTCGCGACGCTGCTCAGCGCGGGCCTGCCCGCCGACGACGCGGCGCCTGCCCCCGAAGGCACGGCGGAAGCGGACCCGGCCCCGGCGGCGACGGAGGAGGCCGCCCCGGTCGCCACCGAGGCGCCTGAGGCCGCCGCTACGGAGGAGCCGTCCGCCGAGGCGACGCCGCAGCCCGCGCCGGAGGGCCAGCCCGTCACGAATTGGAACGAGCTGGACCCGGAGTGGCCCGACCTGCCGATCCTGCTGGTCGCGCCGCCGCTGAGCACCGGCGAGACCGACTACCTGATCCAGGCGCTGACCGGCGACCCGTCGTTCCTGCCGCGCACCGACATGGTCGAGAGCAGCGATCCGCTGTACCGCGCGCAGGGCGTGGCGAATACCGCCCAGGACGAGGCCAACCCGAACAACGGCGTGACGTACCTGTGGTGGAGCGCGCTCCAGGGCAGCGAGGCCGACGTGCGGCTGGTCGAGATCGACGCGGGCGAGGGCTGTGTCGCGCCGTCCCCCGAGACGTTCGAGGATGGCACGTACCCGCTGGCCTTCCCGGTGAGCTACTACGTCAACCGCAGCTCGTTCGAAAACCCGCTCGTGCGCGCGCTGCTGTGGCACTTCTTCGACGTCAGCACTCTGGAGACGCTGCGCGAGCATCCCTACGCCCTGTCCGACTATGATCGGATGGCGCGAACCCAGCGCGACGAGGTGTTCAACCTGCTGAGCGAGTACGAGGCCAGCCTTGCCGAGCCGTCGGCTGAGGCGACTCCCGACGCGACCGAGGTCCCGGCGGCTACTGAGGCGCCCGCCCCGGACGCAACCGAGGCTGCGGACGAGTAACCCGCGCCCATCCCGATGGTTCCACGCGTCCCCGGTGCAATGTGCGCCGGGGACGCTGCGTTTCGGCGGGTGTTACGCCGTCACGCGCCCATCTGCTGTGGTACAATAGCCCTCCGCGACTGACGTGTTTGACCTCGGTGAATGGAGCCTCTCATGCGGGATGTGATCGTCGCCCTGGACCTGGAAACCACGGGTCTCAACAAGGACGAAGACGATATCATTGAGATCGGCGCGGCCCGCTTTGAGGGCGGCGAGTTGTTGGAGACGTACGGCACGCTCGTGGACCCAGGGCGTGCCATACCGGACCGCATCCCCGCGATCACGGGCATCACCACGGAGGATCTGATCGGCGCGCCGAGCATCCGTCAGGCCCTGCCGGAGCTGCGCCGCTTCATCGGGAACAGCCCGATTATCGGGCATCGCGTGGACTTCGACCTCGGCTTCCTGAACCGCTACGGGGTGGGCACCCACAACCTCGCGATCGACACTTACGACCTGGCCTCGGTGCTGCTGCCGACCGCGCCGCGCTACAACCTCACGCACCTGACCAGCGAGTTCGGCCTGGAGTTGGAGCACGCCCACCGCGCGCTGGACGACGCCGTGGCGACCGGGCGGCTCTACTGGTCGCTGTGGGAGCGCGTCCTCGCGCTGCCGTTGGGCACGCTGCAAGAGATCGTCGAGGCCGCCCGCGACCTGGATTGGACGACGCACGCCGTCTTCGAGGCCGCATTCCGGGAGCGGTCGCGCACCGCGTTTACCACCCCCACACGGCGCGGGGTGCGCGCGGACTCGCCGTCCGAGCGTGACCTGTTCGCGCCGGACCGTACCAACTGGCCGCGCCTGCGCCCGGAGCCGGAGCCGAAGCTGCTCGACCCCGACGCGCTGGCGGCGCTGATCGAGCCGGGCGGCGTGATGAGCCAGGTCTACCCGCATTACGAGTATCGCCCGGAACAGACCGAGATGTTGCACCGCGTGGCGGCGGCGTTCAACCACGGCCGCCACCTGATGATCGAGGCCCCGACCGGCGTCGGCAAGAGCCTCGCCTACCTGATCCCGGCGATTCACTGGGCCGTGCTCAACGACGAGCGCGTGGTGATCAGCACCGCCACGCTGAACTTGCAGGATCAGTTGATCCTCAACGACCTGCCCGTGCTGGCCCGCGCGCTCAACGTGCCGTTCCGCGCGGCGGTGGTCAAGGGCCGCAGCCACTACCTCTGCCCGCGCCGTCTGGCGACGCTGCGCCGCCGCACCCCGACCTCGGTCGGCGAGGCGCGCGTCCTGGCGAAGATCCTTGTGTGGCTGCTGGAGTCGGCCAGCGGCGAGAAGACGGAGATCTCGCTGCGCGGCTTTGAGGAGAACGTGATCTGGTCCCGCCTGAGCGCCGAGGACGAGGGCTGCACCCTGGCGCGGTGCAGCAGCCAGATGGACGGCGCCTGCCCGTTCTACAAGGCCCGCCGCGCGGCGGAGTCGGCGCACATCCTGATCGTCAACCACGCGCTGCTGCTCTCGGATGTGCAGGTCGGCAACCGCGTCCTGCCCGACTACCGCTATCTGATCGTGGACGAGGCGCACCATCTGGAGGACGCCACGACGCAGGGCCTGTCGTTCCAGATCACCACGGTCACGCTCCTGCGCCAGTTGGCCGACCTGGGCGGCACCCGCAAGGGCCTGCTCGGGGACGTGCTGCGCAGCACCTACGGCAGCGTGCCGGACGTGTACTTCAAGCAGATCGAGAGCTTCGTGCAGGTCGTCGCTGGCGCGGTGGAGGCGATGGGCCACCACGTCACGCGCTACTTCGACACGCTCTACGCCTTCCTCGACGAGATCGACGCTCTCCGCAGCTCGGAGTTCTCGTTGCAGGTCCGCATCACGCCGCAGCTTCGCCAGAAGCCCGGCTGGGCGCACGTCGAGGACGCGTGGGGCGTGCTCCGCGAGTTCACCGAGACGATCTCCCGCGCGATGGAGCGCCTCGCGCGCGGGCTGGCCGACCTGGACCAGTTCGACGTGCGGGACTTTGACGACCTGCTCTCCAGCGTGCAGGCCGCCGCCCGACACCTGACCGCGATCCACCGCCAGCTTGAGGCGTTCACCGCGTCGCCCGCCGAGAACACGATCTACTGGGTCCAGGTGGACCAGGACCGCGAGCGCCTGCAAGTCCAGAGCGCCCCGCTCAATGTCGGGCCGCTGCTGGAGGAACACCTGTGGAACGTGAAGGAGTCCGTGATCCTGACCAGCGCCACGCTGCGCACCGGCGGCTCGTTCGACTACATGCGCGACCGGCTGCACACCTATCAGGTCGATGAGGCGGTCGTCGGCTCGCCGTTCGACTATGAGGCCACGACGCTGGTCTATATCCCGACCGACATGCCCGCCCCGGAGCGCCGCGACGACTACCAGCGTTACGTCGAGCGCGGGCTGATCGAGCTGGCGGCGGCGACCAACGGGCGGCTGCTGGCCCTGTTCACCAGCTATGCCCAACTCCGGCAGACGGCGCAGGCCATCGCGCCGCGTCTCGCCCTGGGCAACATCACCGTCTTTGACCAGAGCGACGGCACCAGCCGCCAGCAGTTGGTCGAGGGCTTCAAGAAGACGGAGAAGGCCGTCCTGCTCGGCACGCGCTCCTTCTGGGAGGGGGTG
>CAZGLU010000203.1:0-6929 GCA_964526095.1 uncultured Anaerolineaceae bacterium
AGATGGAATCTCGTGACTGGAGTTCAGACGTGTGCTCTTCCGATCTACAAGCTGCGGCCCCACGTCGCCCGCCTGCGCCAGCGACAGCGGCATGCCAAGCACCAGCCCCAGCGCCAGCACAATGCCAATCCTGCGTTTGAACGTCATCGTAGCTCCTTCGCGTAAACTGAGTTCAGGTTGCGAGCCGGCAGGCGGCCCCCCAGCCATTCTACCACGCGGGCGCACGTTCTCCCCTCCCCCGCCCGTAACGGCCAGGGGGCCGGGCGACGGCGGGCCACGGCGTCACACGGTCTAACGGTGCATCCGCTCGTAGCGTCCGATCCACTTCCAGTTCGAGGCGTCGCGCTTGGGCCGCGCCACGATCTGCGACGCCTGCTGGCGGTACAGGTGCTCGACGACGGTCGCCAGGATCGCGGCCACCTCTTCGTGCTGCTGGTCCGGCGCCTCGTCGCGCATCGAGAGGTATTCCTCTGCGAACTGCGTATCGTAACGCCCGGCCAGGAAGCGCGTGCTGTCGATCAGCTTCTGGTGAAAGGGCAGGTTCGTCTTGAGGCCCATGATCTTGTACTCGGCCAGGGCGCGGCGCATCCGCAGCAGCGCCTCGCCGCGCGTCTCGCCCCACGCGATCAGCTTGGCGAGCAGCGAGTCATAATAGGGTGTGACCTCGTACCCGGCGTAGATGCCGCTGTCCAGGCGGACGCCCGGCCCGGTCGGCGCGATGTGGACGGATATCACGCCCACCGAGGGCAGGAAGTTGTTGTAGGGGTCCTCGGCGTTGATGCGGCACTCGACGGCCCAGCCGTTGAGCGTGACGCCGTGCTCCGGCCCCATACGCCGCCCGCGTGCGATGCGGATCTGCTCTTTGACCAGGTCCACGCCGGTCACCGCTTCGGTGACGGGGTGCTCGACTTGCAGGCGGGTGTTCATCTCCAGGAAGTAGAAGTTTTTGTCGGCGTCCACCAGGAACTCGACCGTGCCCGCGTTGACGTAGCCCACCGCCTCCGCCGCCCGCACCGCCGCGGCGCCCATGCGCGCGCGCAGGTCCTCGTCCATGAACGGGCTGGGCGCCTCCTCGAACAGCTTTTGATGGCGGCGCTGGATGCTGCACTCACGCTCGCCGAGGTGGATCGTCGTGCCGTGCTGGTCGGCCAGGATCTGGAACTCGATGTGCCGCGTGCCTTCGAGCAGCTTCTCCAGGTATACCGTGCCGTCGCCGAAGGCCGCCTCCGCCTCGCGGTGGGCCGCCGCCAGCGCCGCGTCCAGCGCCGCGGCCTGGACCCCGCGCGCGTGCGCGACCTGACGGCGGCCCGCCGCGGCGTGGCCCATCAAGGGGTTGCCGTGGGTGTCCGCCGCGTGGGGCGGCGCGTGGTCGCTCAGGCCGGGCTTCGGGCCGGGCACGACGGGCACCCCGGCGCGGATCATCAACTCACGCGCGGCCAGCTTATCGCCCATCTGCGCGATCACGTCCGGCGGCGGCCCGATGAAGATCAGCCCGGCGTCCTCGACCGCGTGGGCAAACTCCGCGCGCTCGCTGAGGAAGCCATAGCCCGGATGGATCGCGTCCGCACCCGACCGGCGGGCCACATCGATCAGCTTGCCGATGTTCAGGTAGCTTTCGCGCGGGGCGGGCGCGCCGATGGGATAGGCTTCGTTCGCGTAGCGCACGTGCAGCGCCTCGCGGTCGGCCTCGGAGTACACGGCGACGGTCTGGATACCGCCCAACTCGCGGCAGGCACGGATCACGCGCACCGCGATCTCGCCGCGATTGGCGACCAACACTTTCCGGATCAATGAGGTTTCGGTCATGGTCACGCCCTCAGCAAATAGCCATCAGCAGCCAGCCGCTAGCTGCCGCCCCTCTCCCACTCCACCGCGCCGCGCAGCAGGGTATGCCTCTGCTCAAAATCCCCGCACGCCGAGGACACGTCCAGCACGATCGCGTCGCCCGCCTGCGCCGCGCGGACCGCGTCGAGCGTCGCGCGCCAGGCATCCGGCAGGGCGCCGCCCTCACTCGGCAGGGCCACGCGCAGCGCGACGTGGCTCTGGATGCGGTAATAGTCCCACACCCACAGCGCCTGAAGCTGCCGCGCCGGGTCGAATCCGTTCCAAACCGTCTCGCGGGAGGTGAAGCGCAGGCTGGTGAACCGGAGCGCGCTGAGGCCGAGCCGCACCGTGCCATCCGCGCCGTGCAGCGTGAGCGACGCGTCCAGCGTCGCTGGGCGGCCCGCCTGAACGCGCTCGCCCGTCCCGTGGCGCGGCACGCCCCCCGCGCCGAAACAGACGTAGTTCTGGGTTGCGACCGCACGCAGCAGGCTCGTCGCTTGCAGCACCAGCCAGCGCCCGGACGGGATCGCCGGTTCCGGTTCGATGGCAGCCGCCTCCTCGGCGGGCGCCACATTTTCAACCTCGGCGGCGTCGGCGGGCGCGGCATCCTCCGCCACCGGCTCGACGGCTTCAGGCTCGCCGGTCGTCACCGGCTCGGCCTCCGGCCCGCGCTGCTCGTCATCCACGCCGTTCACGGCAGCCTTCCTGATCCCCTCGTCGCTCGTTCACCAGATGATTTAACAGGGAGTCCAGCCCGACGCCAAGTGCCAGCCCCGCCGCGACTCCGCCCGGCACGAAGCCCAGCAGCAGCCCGGCGAGCGCCCCCGCCAGCAGCCCCGCGATCATCAGCCAGCCCGTCGGCCAGCGCGCCCCGTCATCCACATCATCCACGTTACGCAGGCCACCCGCGCCGCCTTCCACCACGCCCCGAACACCTCCCCGCAGCCTGCCCGTTACAGCGGGATGTTGCCGTGCTTCTTGGGCGGGTTGCTGTCGCGCTTATTCTGCAGCATCTCCAGCGCGTTGATCAGGCGCGGGCGCGTCTCCGAGGGCATGATCACGTCGTCGATGAAGCCGCGCGCCGCCGCGACGTACGGGTTGGCGAACTTCTCGCGGTACTCGCTCACCAGCTCCGCCTTCCGCGCGACCGGGTCCTCCGCCTCTGCCAGTTCGCGCCGGAAGATGATGTTCACCGCACCATCCGGCCCCATCACCGCGATCTCGGCGGTCGGCCACGCCAGGTTCAGGTCGCTGCGGATGTGCTTGCTGTTCATGACGCAGTATGCGCCGCCGTAGGCTTTGCGGGTCACGACCGTGATCTTCGGTACTGTCGCCTCACAGTAGGCATAGAGCAGCTTCGCCCCCGAGCGAATGATGCCGCCGTGCTCCTGCGCCGTGCCGGGCATGAAGCCGGGCACGTCCTCGAAGGTGATCACCGGGATGTTGAACGCGTCGCAGAAGCGGATGAAGCGCGCCGCCTTCTCGCTCGCGTCGATGTCCAGCACGCCCGCCAGCACCGCCGGTTGGTTCGCGACGATGCCGACGCTGTGCCCACCCAGCCGCGCGAAGCCCACCACGATGTTCTGCGCGAAATGCTCGTGGATCTCGAAGAAGCGGCCCTCGTCCACGATCAGCCGGATGAGCTGTTTGACGTCATACGGCTTGCTCGGATCATCGGGCACAAGGCTGTTCAACGCCTCCTCGGTGCGCAGCGGGTCATCCTTCGTCGGCTCGAAGGGCGGGTCCTCCATGTTATTTTGCGGGATGTAGCCGAACAACTCCCGCGTGAGGAACAGCGCGTCCTCCTCGGTGTTGGCCGCGACGTGGCTCACGCCGCTCACAGCGTTGTGCGTCATCGCGCCGCCAAGCTCCTCGAACGTCACCTCCTCATGCGTCACCGCGCGCACGACGTCCGGCCCGGTCACGAACATATAGGATGTGTCCTTGACCATGAAGATGAAGTCGGTCAGCGCCGGGCTGTACACCGCCCCGCCTGCGCATGGCCCCATGATCAGGCTCAACTGGGGGACGACGCCGCTGGCAAGCGTGTTGCGCAGGAAGATCTCGGCAAAGCCGCCCAGGCTGACCACGCCCTCCTGAATACGCGCGCCGCCGGAGTCGTTCAGGCCGATGATCGGCGCCCCGTTCTTGATCGCCATGTCCATGATCTTGCAGATCTTCTCGGCGTGGACCTCGCTCAGCGAGCCGCCCATCACCGTGAAGTCCTGCGAGTACACGTAGACCAGCCGCCCATCGATGGTGCCCCAGCCCGTCACGACGCTGTCGCCCAGGAACTGGTTGCGCGGGTCGTCCATGCCAAAGTTGCGCTCGCGGTGCACGACGAAGGCATCCATCTCGCGGAAGCTGCCGGGGTCAAGCAACAGGTCCAACCGCTCGCGGGCGGTGAGCTTACCCGCCTTGTGCTGCCGCTCGATGCGCTCCGGGCCGCCACCAGCGGCGCTGCGCAGGCGCATTTCGTTGAGTTTTTCCAGGTTTTGATTCCCGTTGGACATACGAAGCGTTCTCCAGCTCTCAGCTCCGGTCAACCGGGCGACGCGGGATCGAGTCCCTCGCGCTCAGGGCGGGGGGCAGCCGTAAACACGGCCCGGATCCGCCGCCAGCGCAGCGCCGCACCGGCCAGCACCAGGAGCAGCACGGTAACAACCGCCTGAAAACCAATGCGCCCGCGTGCGAAGTCCGTGCGGGCAAACAACAACATCCATAACACGCCAAACGCGCCATAGTTACTCAGAATCACCAGAGTCCACCGCCGCGCCCACGTCCGCCGACAGGCAAGCGCCACCGCCAGACCCAGCAGCAGCGCCGCCCAGACTACGGCGAGCGCCGCGCGGAGCAGCGGCGGGTAGGAGATATCAAGGGCGCGGTAATCGGCGGCGTGGCGCGTGTGATCGATTGCCAGGGCGAGGTTGTAAGCCCCGATCCCGGCGATGATCAGGCTGAAGGCCCACAGGCTCCACGGTCGGTGGGCCGGGCGGGGCAATAAATGGGACATAAGTCAGCATTATAGCGTGCAGGTCAGGGGGAGCCAAACGGCGCCGAAGCGGACAGCGATCAGCCGTTAGCGATTAGCTGAGCAGCAGTCCGGGGCGCGAATAAAATCAATCGCGCCCCGACGGATCGCCGGGGCGCGGGGTATCGTTCGCTGACAGCCAACAGCTCATGGCTGGCCGCTAACCGCCAACCGCTAGATCGTCACGCTGGGCCGGTACTCCCCGAACACGCCGCGCAGCACGCGGCAGATCTCGCCGAGCGTCACGTCATGCTCGACGCACGTGATGAACAGCGGCATCAGGTTGTCGGTGCCCTTCGCGGCGGCCTCCAACTGGCCGAGCAGCTCGGTGACCTTCGCGTTATCCCGCGCGGCCCGCAGGTCGGCCAGCTTGGCGCGCTGCGCCTGCTCGATGGCCGGATCGACACGCAGGATCTCGCGGTGATTCCCGGCCTCCTCCTGCGTCGTGAACCGGTTGACGCCGACCACGACCTGCTCGCCGGACTCAACCGCGCGCTGGTAGGCGTAGGCCGCGTCGTTGATCTCGCCCTGGATGAACCCGGCCTCGATGGCCGCCAGCGCCCCGCCCAGCGCGTCGATGCGCTCGATGTACTCGCACGCGCGGCGCTCGATCTCGTCGGTGAGGTACTCGATCACGTAGCTGCCCGCCAGGGGGTCGATGGTATCCGCCACGCCGGACTCGTACGCGATGATCTGCTGCGTGCGCAGCGCCACCTGGACCGCCGACTCGGTCGGCAGGGCCAGCGCCTCGTCCATGCTGTTGGTGTGCAGGGACTGGGTGCCGCCGAGCACCGCCGCCAGCGCCTGGAGCGTGACGCGCACGATGTTGTTCTCCGGCTGCTGCGCGGTGAGCGTGCTGCCGCCGGTCTGTGTATGGAACTTGAGCGCCCAGCTTTTCGGGTTCTGCGCGCCGAAGCGCTCGCGCATGATGCGCGCCCACAGCCGCCGCGCCGCGCGGAACTTGGCGACCTCCTCCAGGAAATTGTTGTGCGCGTTGAAGAAGAAGCTGAGCTGCGGCGCGAAGTCGTCCACGTCCAGCCCGGCGTCGAGCGCGGCCTGCACGTACGCGATCCCGTCGGCCAGCGTGAACGCGACCTCCTGCACGGCGGTACTGCCCGCCTCACGGATATGATAGCCGCTGATGCTGATCGTGTTCCAGTGCGGGACCTCCCGCGCGCAGAACGCGAACAGATCCGTGATCAGGCGCATCGACGGGGCGGGCGGGAAGATGTACGTGCCGCGTGCGATGTACTCCTTGAGGATGTCGTTCTGCACCGTGCCGCGCAGTTGCTTCGGCTCCACGCCCTGCTTCTTCCCCACCGCGATGTACATCGCCAGCAGGATCGCGGCGGGCGCGTTGATCGTCATGCTGGTGGACACCTTGTCGAGCGGGATGCCCTCGAACAGGCGCTCCATGTCGCGCAGCGACGAGATGCTCACGCCGACCTTGCCCACCTCGCCCAACGCCATCGGGTCGTCGGCGTCGTAGCCGATCTGCGTCGGCAGGTCGAAGGCCACGCTCAGGCCCGTCTGCCCCGCGTCGAGCAGGTAGCGGTAGCGCGCGTTCGATTCCTCCGCGCTGGCATACCCGGCATACTGGCGCATGGTCCAGAAGCGGCCCCGGTACATCGTCGGCTGCACGCCGCGCGTGAACGGGTACTCGCCGGGGAAGCCCAACTGCGCCATGTACTCGTCGGGGTCGCACGTTTCAGGGACGTAGACGCGCTCCAGCGGGATGTTGGACGAGGTCGTGAACTCCGGCTTGCGTTCGGGGAAGCGGGAGAGGACCTTCTTGACGGACCGTTCCTCCCACTGCTGTTTCAACTGGCTCAGGTCATCGCTCATGGTGCGCTCTCGTTCATATTCACTCGGCCGGTGGCAGGCAGCACAGGCGCCCGCATCGCCCTACTATACCCGGTGCAGGCGCCCCTGGCAGTTATAACCCTCACGAAATGAGGCGTTACGCATCACACACGGCGGGCCTTTTGAACCTCCGTATCCTTCTGCACCACATACACCGTGTTACAGATCTTGCAGTGGATCACGTCGCTGTCCCGGTTGCCGCCGCGCGGCT
>CAZGLU010000204.1:0-3111 GCA_964526095.1 uncultured Anaerolineaceae bacterium
GATCGTGTTCGTGGAGGTCCGCACGCGGCGCGGGCCGCTGGCCCACGCGGTCGAGGAGGCGCTGGCGAGCGTCGGCCCGCGCAAGCAAGCCCGCCTGGCGCAGCTTGTCCAGGCATACCTGGCCGCGCACGAGGCCGAGGGCTGCGAGTGGCGTGTAGACGTGGCGGCGGTCGGATGCGAGGGGGATCGCCTGGCGCTGGAGGTTATTCACCATGCGTTGTCCTGGTAGCAACGCGTGCCGGACACGGTAGGCACCATGTTCCCGGCGACCAGATCCGACGACCGCCCCGCACCCGAAGGCCGCCCTGCCCCGCAGGCGAAAGCCGCGCCGCGCCCGCCGCTGGTCGTGATCCTCGGCCCGACGGCGAGCGGCAAGACCACGTGCGCGATCCGCGTCGCGGAGGCGCTCAACGGGGAGATCGTCAGCGCCGACAGCCGCCAGATCTACCGGCATATGGACATCGGCACGGCCAAGCCGACGCCTGCCGAGCAAGCCGCCGCGCCGCACCACCTGATCGACGTGGTGGACCCGGACGAGCCGTTCACCCTCGCGGAGTACCAGCACGCCGCCTACCAGGCCATCGGCGCGATCCACCGGCGCGGCGGCCTGCCGCTGCTGGTGGGCGGCACGGGCCAGTACCTCACCGCCGTGGTGGAGGGCTGGGGTATCCCGGAGGTGGCGCCCAACCCGCGCCTGCGTGCCGAGTTGGAGGACTTCGCCGCCGAGCACGGCGCCGCCGCGCTGCACGAACGTCTGCGGCAGGCCGACCCGGAAGCCGCCGAACGCATCGACTATCGCAACGTGCGGCGCGTGGTGCGCGCGCTGGAGGTCTTCCTCGAATCCGGCACGCCGATCAGCGCGCTGCAACAAAAGCAGCCGCCGCCGTACCGCGTGCTGCAAATCGGGCTGACGATGCCGCGCGAGGCCCTGTACGCGCGGGCCGATGCGCGCATCGACGCGATGCTCGCGGCGGGGCTGCTGGACGAGGTGCGCGGCCTGCTGGCGGCGGGCTATACCTGGGACGCCCCTGCGATGTCCGGCCTGGGCTACGCGCAGTGGCGGCCCGTGCTGGAGGCGGGCGCGCCCGTCGAGGAGGCGGTTGCGGCGATCCGGCGGGACACCCGCGCGTACATCCGTCGCCAGTATACGTGGTTTCGCGGCCACGACACCGGGATCCGGTGGATCGACACGACGCAGGCCGCGCCCACTGCCGTGCTTGATTTGATCCGCACCTGGCTCGATACCGGGGAGGAGTGATCCGCGCATGGTGCTACGGAACCCTGGGCGGCGCGTGCGCCAGCGATTTGACGCGCTCAACCGGACGAACTTCTTCGTGTTCCTCGCCGGGCTGATCCTGCTGGCCGTGATCGTGGTGCCGCGCGTGGTGCCGCAGGGGCAGCGCGGCCCGGCCTGCACCGATCTGGCCGCGCCTATCGGGGGGAACAACCGCTCGGCGCTGTCGTACACCGATACGGACGGGCAGCGGTTAGGGCTGCAAGTCGAGGTGACCGACCCGGTGTCGGCGGGCCAGGGCATGAACGTCATCGTGACGTTCATCAACGAGGACATCGGCCCGGCGATCCTCTACCTGCCCTCGATCACGCCGCTGCTGACGAACGATCCCAACACCATCGGCCTCAATATCGAGTTCAGCCGCGCGGTGGACGGCGGCATCTTGAACGACCCCTCCGGCCCGCGCCTGCCCGTGATCACCGCGTTCGACCGGGATGACCTGCACCTGCTCGGCTCGCGGGCGCGGTGCAGCGTGTCGGTGTCGGTCAGCCCGCAGCGCATGAGCGAGATCGGCCTCGCGCCGGGGGGCGATTACCGCGTGCGCGCGATCTACCGCAACGTGGACGCCGGCACGCAGGCGACCGCCGTGCCGGGCGCGACCGCGACCCCCGCCCTGCCCAACGCGCTCAACCCTCCGGCGCCGATCCAGGGAGTATGGACCGGCGAAGTTCGCTCCCCAGAGGTGCGCTTCTCGGTGACGGGGTGATGTGCTGACTGCCGCGCAGCAGCGCGAAAGCAGATCCCACGGCCTCACCCCGCTCGCGGGCGTGGGAGCGCAAACGTTGCAAACCACCCTCAGCGCGGCTCGCCGTTCGCAAGGCTGCTGGCGAGCAGGTTGATCGCGCCCACCGTCACGCTCAGGGCGACGCCGGGCGCCAGCGCGACCCACGGCGCCAGCCGGAACGCCTCGCGCCCGTCGTTGAGCATCACGCCCCAGTCCGGCGCGGACAGGTCGCCGCCGTAGCCGAGGAACGTCAGCGCGGCGCTGTTGAGGATCGCCCAGCTCAGCGTAACGCCCGCGAACGAGAGCAGCGCCGGGGCGACGGTCGGCACGACATGCCAGCGCAGGATCCAGCCGGGGCGGGCGCCCGCCGCACGGGACGCCTCGACAAAGAGCCGCGCGCGCGCCTCCAGCACGGCGGCCCGCGTCACGCGGGCGTAAGCGGGCACCGCCGCCACGCCGACCGCCAGCGCGACCTGCGCCGAGCCGGTGCCGAACAGCGCCACCAGGGCCAGGGCCAGCAGCAGGCTGGGGAAGGCCAGCAGCGCGTCCATGAACAGCATCAGGAGCGCGTCCACCCAGCCGCGAAAGTAACCCGCCACCAGGCCGATCAGCAGGCCGGGCACCACCGCGATGATCAGCGTCAGCAGCGCTACGCCGAGGGTGCGCCGCCCGCCGTACAGCACGCGGCTGAGCACGTCGCGTCCCAACAGATCCGTGCCGAGGGGATGTTCCGGAGAGGGCGCCTCACGCTCGGCGCCGGGCACCACCGCGCGGGGGTCGTGCGGGGCCAGCAGCGGCGCGAGCGCTGACAGCAGCACGATCGCGGCCAGGAACGCCAGCGCCAGGCGGCGGCGCGTCACGCGGGGGCGGCGTGCCATCACCCGGCCCTCGTACGCGGGTCCGCAAAGCGGTAGATCACGTCGGCGGCGGCGTTCACCAGTGTATACACCACCGCCGACAGCGCGACGAGGCCCTGGATCACGGGGTAATCGCGGTTATCCACGGCGGTCAGCAGCACGCGCCCCAGCCCGCGCCGCACGAAGATCATCTCGGTGATGACCGTGCCGCCCAGCAGAAAGCCCAACTGGAGCGC
>CAZGLU010000204.1:3121-6926 GCA_964526095.1 uncultured Anaerolineaceae bacterium
CCCCCCCCCCGCCCACCCCCCTCTCCTACACTCTTTCCCGACACGACGCTCTTCCGATCTTGGAGCGCGATCACGGCCACAACCGGCAGCAGCCCCACGCGCAGCATGTGTTCAAGCACGACCGGCTCCGGGAGGCCCTTGGCGCGCGCCGTCCGCACGAAGTCCTGCTCGCGCACCGCGCGCACGCTGTCGCCCGCCACGCGCGCGATGCCGCCCGCCGCGTGAAAGCTGAGGATCAGCGCGGGCAGGAGCAGCGCGGCGGGGCCGGTCCCCCCCACGCCGGGGAAGACCGGGAACACCACGGTGAACAGGTAGATCGCGAGGGTTGCGGTCCAGTAGACCGGCGTCGAGAGCGCCAGCGCATTGATCCCCTCGGCCAGGGCGCGCGCGCCACCCCACGGCGCCGCCGCGCTCAGCAGCCCCAGGCCGACGCCGAGGACGGTCGCGGCAGCCAGCGCGGCCAGCGCCAGCACCGCCGTCGGACCGGCGTTCCCCGCGATGATCTCCGTGACCGGCTGGCCGGACACGAGCGACTCGCCCAGGTCGCCGCGCGGGACCCCGGCGAGGTAGCGTGCATACTGCTGCCACAGGGGATCGTTCAGGCCGAGGCGCTCGCGCTCCGCCTGGACCGCCGTCGGGTCCACACCGAAGCGCGTCATCGTGGCGTCGAGGGCGTCGCCGGGGGCCAGCCGCAGGGCGACAAACGCGAGGCTCAGCGCCAGCCACGCGACGACCAGCGCCGCCCCGATCCGCCGCACCGCGTAGATAACCATAAACGCGCGGGTCAGGACGGCATCTGGAAGTTGCGCAGCAGCGGCCACCACCCCTGCGCGCTGAAGATCACCCCGTCGAGCCGGGTCGAGACGCCGACGAGGTTGACGTACTCGCGGATGGGCAGCACGACGGCCTGCTCCATCACGCGCTGCTGCACGGAGCGGTACAGCCCGCCGCGCACGTCCGGCGCGACCTGCCGCGTGGCCTCCGCCAGCCACTGGTCCACCTCAGGGTCGCTGAAGTGGGACCAATTCGTTGCGCCGTCCGTCATGTAATACGGGTTCAAGATGCTCGGATCGACGCCGAAATCGTAGACCGAGATCAGGTCGTACTCGCCCTCACGCGCGTACTGGCTGAGGGTCGGGAAGTCCGGCACCTGAACCAGCTCAACCTCGATGCCCAGGGCGTGCCATTGGCTTTGCAGGAGCTGTGCCACGTCGCCCATCTGGTTCCAGGGCGCGAAGATCATCGTCAGCGTGAGCGGCTCCCCGTCGCGGTCCAGCACGCCGTCGCCGTCCGAGTCGAGGTACCCGGCTCCGGCGAGCAGGGAACGGGCGTACTCTGTATCGTAGGGGTACATCCCCTCGACTTCGGGGTTGTAGTACGGGTTTACCGAGTTCAGCGGGCCGTAGGCCACCGGCGACATGCCCTGGAACACGGCATCGTTGATCGCAGTGCGGTTGGTGCCGTAGAGCAGCGCCTGCCGCACGTTCAAATTGTCCAGCGGGGGCCGCGTCGTGTTCAGGAAAAACTGCTGCGGCGTGCCGGGGATCACGACCCGCTGGACCTGCACCGCCTGGTTCCCGGCCAGGGTTTCGACGTCGGTGGGCAGCAGCTCACCGATCACCTGCACCTGCCCGCTCTCCAGGGCGAGGCTGCGCGTCGGCGGGTCCTCGTAAAAGCGGAACTCCACGCGGCCCAACGAGCTATCGGTCACCGGCGCGTAGAAGATCGGCCCCCAGGCGTAATCCTCGTTACGCTCCAGCACGATACGCTCGCCGGGCATGACCTCGACCACCTTGAACGGCCCCGTGCCGACCTGATGCCACTGGTAGGTGTTTTTGGTGTACTGGCTGAACGCCGTTGGGCTGGCCATGCCCAGGTACACCTGGCTGAAGGCGTCTAACAGCGGCGCGTACGGCTCGGACAGGTTGATCCGGATCGTGTAGTCGTCGATGATCTCGTAGCCGGTATACGGGCCGAGCAGGAAGCGCGCCTTCTGCGAGCCGAGGTCCTCGCTCATGATGCGGTCGAGGTTGGCGCCGACGGCCTGCGCGTTGAACGGCGTGCCGTCGTGGAACGTCACGCCCTGCTTGAGCGTGAAAGTCCACGACAGGCCGTCCTCAGACATGGTGGGCAGCGACTCGGCCAGGCCGGGCACGAAGTCCATCGTCTGCGGGTGGCGGTAGATCAGGGTGTCGTACACCGAAAAGAAGGGGATGCCCAACTCCGACGACACATGCCGGTGGGGGTCGAAACCGGACGGATTGAGCGTCAGCCCGTAGACGATCCCTGGACCGCCCGGACCGCCCTCCTCCGCGCCGTCGCGCAGCAGGAGGAACGCCGCTGCCGCCGCACCTCCGCAGCAGACGACCATAATCAGCACCAAAAGCCCGAAGCGCAGCGAACCGCGCCCGCGTGTCGGTTGAACGTTCATAGCAGCCTTCTGCTATTCCTGTGGCGGTCAGTCTTTCCCGTGGCCTTCCGGTGGAGCCGGCGGCGTCAGTGGGCCGTCCGCCGTGCTTCGATGCCGGCTGCCGACGTCTGCGCGCATGGTACAATCGTGCGGACGCGGTAGAATCGGCCCGGCGTGGCGGGAGCAAGTCTACCACCGTGCCGGGGTGTAATCAATAGCACCAGAGGAGCGTTGAGGGTTGTCGTTCGAGCCGATTTTGCTCGCGCCCGAAGAAGAAGCTGTCGAAGTTTACCCATACCGCCGGGTCTGGCGCACGGCCTGGCTGGAGGTCGCGGCGCTGGTGATCGTCGTGGCGGGCGTGGTGGTGCTCACCCAGTTCACGAACACCCTGCCCACGAACTATAACGCGACCTGGGCGAAGACCGCCGTCGCGCTGGTGCCGTTCGGCGCGTGGCTGCTGTTCAGCTATCGCGGCGAGCGGCGGGCGGTCCAGCCGCGCGAGGGGCTGCTTGGCGTGCTGGTGCTGGGCGCGCTCGTCGCCAACGCGATCGCCATCCCGTTGGAGGAAGGGCTGTTTGTGCCGGAACGCTGGATGGTGCGCAGCGGGTTCTTTTCCCGCGTCCTGAGCTACACGTTCACGATCGGCTTCACCGCCGAGTTCCTAAAGTACGCCGTGCTGCGCTATACGGTGTGGCCCGCGCGCTTCGAGCAGCGTCTCGACGGCGTGGCGTACGCGCTGGCCGTCGCGGTGGGCTACGCAACGGTCTACAACCTGCACGTCGCGCTGTATACGGAGGCGACGCTGAGCGCCGCCGCGCTGCGCATCGCCAGCCACACCTTCCTGCACATGGCCCTCGCCCCGATCACGGGGTATTTCCTGGCTGAACTGCGCATCGGCCGCCCGCCGGTGTTCTGGATCCCGGCCGGGCTGTTCCTGACGGCCCTGTTGAGCGGGCTGTACTACGCCTTCCGCGCGCTGGCGCTGGTCAGCGGCCTGGGGATCGCGGCGACCGCCAGCGCCCCCCTGCGCGGCCTCGCCCTGGCGGTGGCGGCGGTCAGCGCGGCGCTGGTGATCATGGCGTTCCTGATCGAGAGCGCCGACACCCGCATGGAGGCCCTGACGGGCCGGAGGCAGACGATATGACGCGCCTCATGATCCGGGACGAGCCACCGGCCCTCACCTTCCGCCAGCGGTGGAACACGTACCTGGCCCTGCTCTCGCTGGTCGGCGCGCTGTTCGTCGGGCTGACGATGCGCAACAACGCGCTGAACGCCACCGTGACGTTCGAGGACCTGGAGTCGGGCATCCGCGCGCAGGTGCCGCAGGGCTGGCTGCTGGACAGCAACAAGATCGGAAGAGCGTCGTGTAGGGAAAGAGTGTAGGATAGGGTGGTG
>CAZGLU010000205.1:0-6911 GCA_964526095.1 uncultured Anaerolineaceae bacterium
CGCTCTTCCGATCTCGGCGCGGGCACGTACCCGTACCCCAGCAGCAGCGCGGTCAGGTCGCGACGCGGGCGGCGCGGCACGTCCGGATGCCGCAGCAGCGCCTTGATCTCGGACGCGAAGGCCAGCCGCCGCCCGTCCAACGCGTAATACAGCGGCTTCTTGCCCAGGCGGTCGCGCGCCAGCACCAGCGTCCGTTCCGCCGCGTCCCACACGGCCAGCGCGAACATGCCGCGCAGGTGCGTCACGAAGTCGAGGCCGTGCCGCCGGTAGAGCGCCAACACGACCTCGGCATCGGAAGACGAGCGGAACGCCTCGCCCTGCGCCTCAAGCTCGCGCCGCAGCGCCGCGAAGTTGTAGACCTCGCCGTTGTACGCCAGCACATGCAGACCGTCCGCGCTGCGCATGGGCAGCGCCGCGTCCGGCGAGAGGTCGATCACCGCCAGCCGCTGGTTCGCCAGCCCGCACGGCCCCGCGATCACCGACGCGCCCTGGTCCGGCCCGCGATGCGCCAGCGTGGCGTTCATCGCCGCCAGGACGCCGCCCGGCACCGGCGCATCGTCAAAATGCAGGATGCCGCACAGCCCACACATCAGCCGCGCGCCCCCAGCCGCTCGTAAACGTCGATCGTCTGCTGCACCATGCGCTCGACGGTGAAGTGCGTCTCCAGACGCCGCCGCCCAGCCCGCCCGCGCGCCATCAGCTCCGCCGGATGCGTGAGCGCATCTCGCAGCGCCCCGGCCAGCGCGTCCGGATCGGCGGGGGGCACGAGCCAACCCGTCTCACCCTCGACGACGACCTCCGGGATCGCGCTGACCCGCGTGCTGACGATCGGCACGCTGAGCGCCATCGCCTCCAGCAGCACCAGCCCAAAACCCTCCCACAGCGAGGGGGCCAGCAGCAGGTCCAGCGCCGCGATCACGGCCCGCGCGTCGTCGCGCCAGCCGAGGAAGTGGACGCGCCCGGCCAGCCCCAACGCCCGCGCCTCGTGCTCCAACGCCTCGCGCAGTGGCCCGTCCCCGGCGATCACGTAATGCGCCTCCGGCACGTCCCGCGTGACCTGGGCGAAGGCGCGCAGGCCGTCGCTCAGCCCCTTCTGCTCGATCAATCGGCAAGCCGACCCGACGAGCAGCGCGTCCGGCCCCACGCCTATCGCGTCGCACAACTCGGCCCGCGCCCCGGCTGGCGCCCCAACGGTCGCCGGGTCCAGGCCGTAATGCACCGTGACGACCTGCTCCGGGGAAGCGTCCTCCACCTCGATCGAAAAACGCCGGATCGCGTCCGAGATCGCGATACCGGCGTCCGTGCGGCGCCACAGCCAGCGCAGCAGCCAGCGCACCGGGGCGCGGCGGCGGAAGCGGTCGTCGTTATGCCGCGAGCTGATGACGTACGGGACGCCCGCGAGACGCGCCGCCAGCGTGCCATACAGATCGGCGTGCAGCAGGTGCGTATGCACGGCATCCGGCCTCGCCGCGCGCAGCCGCTGCACCAGCTCGCGCCCCAGCGCCGGGTCGAGGTCGCGCCGGATGGTCAGCCGCTCGACGGGCACCCCGGCCACCTCAAGCTCCCGTACGTAATCGTCCAGCGGGCGGCCCGGCTCGACCAGGATCCACAGGCGCGCGTCAAGGCCCTGCGCGCGCAGGCCGCGCAGCAGCACCAGCAGATGCCCCTCGGATCCGGCCACGCCGGTCATTTTGGAGAGGTGGATGATACGGCGAATGGACATGCGAGGCCACGCTAGACGGGCATCGCGGCCTTGTACCATGCCAGGGTCTTCGCCAGGCCGTCCTCGAACGACACCACCGGCTCGTACGCCAGCAGGCGGCGCGCCTTGTCGATCGATGCGCGTGAATGTTTCACGTCGCCGGGCCGTGGCGCTACGAAGACCGGCGCGATCTTGGTGCCCAGCAGGTCGTTCAGGATGTCGATCATGTCCAGCAGGTTGATCCGGCCACCCAGCGCGATATTGAACGTCTGCCCCGCGACCCCATCGGTATGGCACGCCAGCAGGTTGCCGTGCACGACGTTATCCACATACGTGAAGTCGCGCGACTGGGTGCCGTCGCCCTCGACGCGCGGCGCCTCACCCTTGAGCATCGCCGTGATGAACTTGGGGATCACGGCGGCGTACGTCGAGAGCGGGTCTTGCCGGGGGCCGAACACGTTGAAGTAGCGCACCGTGACGGTCTCCAGCCCGTACACCGACGTGAACGCCTGACAGTAATGCTCGCCCGCCAGCTTCGCGACCGCATACGGGGACAGGGGTTGCGGCGTCATGTCCTCGCTCTTGTACTCGGACTCCACGTCACCATAGGCCGACGACGATCCCGCGTACACCACGCGCTTGACGCCCGCATCCCGCGCGGCGAGCAGCACGTTCAGCGTGCCGGTGACGTTGTGCTCGTTGCAGCCGAGGGGGTCGTCCACCGAGCGCGGCACGGAGGCCAGCGCCGCCAGATGAAACACGTAATCGACACCGCGCATCGCCTCGTTCAGCGCCGCGCGGTCGGTGATGCTGATCTCGCGCAGGTCGATCCGGTCCGCCACGTGTGCGAGGTTCTCGCGCTTGCCGGTGGAGAAATTATCCACCACGCGCACCGTATGCCCGGCCTGCACCAATGCATCGACCATGTGCGACCCGATGAATCCGGCCCCGCCCGTCACCAAATAGGTCCGTTTGTCTGCCTGCATGTACCCGCTCCGGTTGGAACTCGCGAGCGCCCGCTCAGCGTTTGCTGCGGATGAACGCCCACTCCATGAAGATAAAGGCGAGGACCGCGGTCAGCAGAAGCACCACCCCAATCCGCAGCCCTTCGCGCACGGTCGCTTGTGAAAGCTGCACCGCCACCACACCCAGGATCACGCCGACCGCGTAGATCGTCAGCACCGCGGCGCGTTGGCTGAGGCCCAGGCTCACCAGCCGGTGCGACGAATGGTCCTTCCCGCCTATCATCGGCGAGCGCCCCTCGCGCAGCCGCGTGAAGACCACCAGCACCATGTCGAAGATCGGGAAGCCCAGCACCACGATCGGCACCATCGACGTGACCACCTGCCGGTCCGCCGTCGCGTTGAAGTCCAGCTTGATCGCCAGCACGGCCAGCAGGAAGCCCAGCACCATACTGCCCATGTCGCCCATGAAGGTCGATGCCGGGTTGAAGTTGTAGATCAGGAAGCCGACCGACGCGCCCGCCAGCGCCGCCGCGAGGCTGCTGACCAGCGTCAGGTTCTCGCGCACGGCCATCACGAAGAAGAAGGTAGACGCGATGGCCGTGATCCCGGCCAGCAGGCCGTCCATGTTGTCCTGGAAGTTCATGGCGTTGGTGATGCCGACGATCCACAGCAGCGTCAGGCCGATGTTCAGCACGTCGCTGTCGAACACGCGGATGTGGATGCCCGCCAGCACCAACACCCCTCCGGCGACGAACTGGCCGCCCATCTTGATCCACGGCTGCATGCCGTTGCGGTCGTCTACGAAGCCCAGCAGCACGAGCCACGTCGCCCCGGCCATGATCGCGCCGAACTCCACCAGGTAAAACGGTGGGCTGAAGAGCACCAGCGCCAGCACCAGCGCGGCGTAGATCGCCAGCCCGCCGAGCAGCGGCGTAGGCGCCTGGTGGACCTTGCGGCTGCTGGGTTGGTCAAGCACGCCGAAATGGAACGCCAGCCGCCGTGTGATGGGGGTGATGCCGATCACCGCCGCAAACCCGGCGATCATGACGGGGAAGTAATCTGTCATTGCCCTTCAGCCTTCTGCACGCCGCCCTCTTACCACGTCAGGGTGCGGCTCTGCCAGCCGGACCGGGTGCGGAGTATACCGTACCTCGCAGACGCGGGACAAGCGCCCGCCGCGCCCCTCCTCCTACGATAAACGCTTTGCTCGCGCCTGTCTAGAACAAAGAAAGCTGGCGTGGGGGTGGCGGTGGTTCATCGTCCACATCCGGCGCAGACCGCGTCTCCTCCAGCAGGGTCAAGATGCGCCGGAAGTCTTCCTCCATCGCGGGCCGCAGGTTTGGGTTGCGGAGCACAGCCGCCGGATGGAACAGCGGGTAGTAGATGCGCCCGTCCGCGCGCTTCGGCTGCCCGTGAATACGCGTGATGCGCCCGTTGGGGAAGAACAGCCCCATGCTGAAGCGGCCCAGTGTCGCGATGATCTTGGGCTGGATGATGGCGATCTGCCGGTGCAGGTAGGTCGTCACGCAGGTGTTCAATTCCGGCGGCAGGGGGTCGCGATTGTTCGGCGGGCGGCACGTGACCACGTTCGTGATAAACACGTCCTCGCGCGTCATGCCGATCCGGTGCAGCAACTCGGTCAAGTACTGGCCGGATGCGCCCACGAACGGCAAGCCCTGCTGATCTTCGTGATAGCCCGGCCCCTCGCCGATGAACATCACATCGGCGTCCACGCGCCCCACCCCCGGAACGGCGTGCGTCCGGGACTTATGCAGCGGGCACAGCACGCAGCCCTTCACCTCTGCCGCGATAGCATCCAGCGCCAACCGGCGTTCGTCCAGGCTCAACCGTTCGGCCATCCCTTGCTCCTTCACTCAGCCGCTGTTTCGATGGCGGAGAATTCGTCAGCGAACGCGACGTGCTGCCTCAGCCGGCGCATGCGGTCGCACAGCCGCTCGCGGTATCCCTCGTCCAGTGGCCGGACCTCCATCAGCAGGGCGTCTTCCCCATCGTCGCGGTAGTAGCCCCTTCGACGACCGACGACCTCATACTCGTACTTGCGATACAACTGCTGCGCCGACAGGTTGCTGGCGCGCACCTCCAGCACCGAGTACTGCCCCTCCAGGTTGACGGAGCGCAGCAGCATCCCGGCCAGCAGCAGCTCCCCCAACCCCTTCCCGCGAAAGGCCGGATGCACCGCGATCGTGCTGATGTGCGCCTCGCCCGCGATCAGCCAGCAGCCGCCGTACCCGACCACGGTCGAGGATACCGGGTGCTTCGGGGGCCACAGGCGCTTGAGCAGCGACACCGCCCCCTGCGGCTGATCCTCAACATCCCGCGCCTCGACCACGCAGAAGTGCGACGTATCCCGATTGGTGATCTCGAATTCGTAGGTTCGCGCCGGCCAGGGCGTCGAAAACGAGACTTTATCGATCTCAACCACCTGCGGGATATCCTCCAGGCGCATGTGACGCAGCACGTAGGAGGGGGTCATGGGTGGGGCACCCCTGGCTGATGCAAGTAGATCGGCGTGATGCTGGCCGCGTCCTCGACCTGCCCCGCCGCGATCCGCGCCCACGCCAGTTCCGCCAGGTAGCCCGCCCGCCGCAGCGCCACCGCGCCGGGCGCGATCCGGATCGGGCGCTCCGCCTCCTGCAACAGGGCGCGTGCCCGTTCGTCCACCTCGCCCGCGAACAGCGTCGGCCCCTCGACGGCCTCGATCAGCGCGGGCCACGCCGCGATCACCGGCTCTCCGTCCGCGCGCCAGCCGCCCGCGTCCCAGGCGTAGCGCCCCGCGCAGACCCGGCCCCGCCCGGCCTGCAACACCACGACCAGCGCCCCGTCGAAGGGCGGCACGGCCGCCGCGACGATATCCAACGACGGGATCGCAACGAGCGGCCGTCCCACCGCCTGGGCCAGCCCCTTCGCTACGCCCAACCCGATGCGCAGCCCGGTGAACGATCCTGGTCCCTGCGCCACCGCCAGCCCGCTCAGTTCGGGCGCGGTCAGGCCCGCGCGTTTCAGCGCCACCTGGATCGCGGGGGTCAGTTCCGTGGTGTGGTTGTTCGGCGTTCGCCAGCTTGCCTCATAGGCGATCTGGTGCCCGTCGTGCAGCGCCAGGCTCATGACCTGGCTCGCCGTGTCGATGGCTAGTAGCACCCGTCTATCCTCGTCCCAGGCGTGCGGCTTATGGCCGCGCGCCGTCCAGCGCCGCGACCAGATCGGCATAGCGCGGCCCGCTCGCCGTGACGTGCAGCGCGCGCTGCGTATCGCCCAGGATCGTGAACGCGATCCACAGGCGCTCGTCCGGTAAGATCTCCGCCACGCGCTCCGGCCACTCCAGCACCACGCAGTCGTCGCCGTACAGGATGTCCTCTAACCCCAACGATCCCGCATCGGTTCGCCCATCGAGGCGGTAGCAGTCCACGTGGTACAGCACGCGGTCGTCCTGTGCCCGGTGATGCTCGTGAATCAGTGTGAACGTCGGGCTGGTCACCCGTTCGAGCGCGCCCCAGCCGCGCCCCATCCCGCGCACGAGCGCCGTCTTGCCTGCGCCGAGGTCGCCCTCCAGGCAAATCACGTCGCCCGGCTCCAGCCGCGCGCCGAGCGCCGCGCCGATCGCTTCTGTGTCCTCAACGCGGTGGGTGGTGATGGTCAGCGACGCCGCCGGGAGGTGTGTAGTCAAAGGTTGCCTCGATCCCGTTTCAACCTGAACAGTGAAATTATACTCTGTGGCATGTGGGAAACAACACACGCAGCGGCCACGCCCGCACGCCCTCCCAATTTCCTATTCGCCGCCGCCTGGGATCCGTGCTATCATTTCCGCCATTCATCTTCAGCCGCTGAAGGACCGAGGCATGCGGATTCTCGTCATCTCCGATATTCACGCCAACCTGGCCGCGTTTGAGGCCGTCCTGGCCGACGCTCAGGGCCAATGGGATTATGTATGGTGCCTGGGCGATGTCGTCGGTTACGGCCCCGACCCCAACGAGTGCTGCGATCTGCTCAAGACGCTGCCGCACCTGTGCCTCGCCGGGAACCATGACTGGGCGGCCCTGGGGCGCCTCGACATCCGCACCTTCAACGCCGACGCCCGCCGTGCCGTGCAGTGGACGCGCGACACGCTGACGCCGGAAAACACCGCCTACCTCGCCGCGTTGCCGACGACGTTCGTCCTCGGCAACTACACGCTGGCGCACGGCAGCCCGCGCGAGCCGGTGTGGGAATACATCCTCGACCCGCTC
>CAZGLU010000206.1:0-6858 GCA_964526095.1 uncultured Anaerolineaceae bacterium
GTCGATGCGCGCCTTGACGATGTGCGGCTGCATGATCAGCCCGTCGTTGGCGATCGCGTTGACGGCGGTGAGCATCTGGAGCGGGGTGAGCGATACGCCCTGCCCGAAGCTGGTGGTGATGAACTGCGCCTCGTTCCAGTTCGAGTCGCCCGGCATGGGCAGCAGGCCCGCCTGCTCGCCCTGGATGTCGACGCCGGTCGTTTCCCCGATGCCGAATGCCTCCAGCAGCGGGTAGACCTTTTGACGGCCCATCTCCATGAAGATCGTCGAGGTGCCGGTGTTCAATGAGTCGATGAAGACCTGCGCGAAGGACGGGTTCCCGCGCGAGGCGCTGTCCCAGTTACACACCAGCGTCCCGGCGGGTGTGAAACAGCCGGGGTCGTGGTAGGTCCAGTTTTCGTCGTGCGTGCCGGCCTCCAGCGCGATCGCCATCGTGATCAGCTTGAAGATCGACCCCGGCTCGAACAGGTCGGAGACGGCCGGGTTTTTGGCGAGCGCCATATTGTCGGGCGAGGTGTCCCCGGGGTCGAAGGTGCGGCCCTGCTGGTTGTTGGCGATGGCGAGGATCTCACCCGTGCGCGGGTTCATGATCAGGATCGTGCCGCCGGTTGCGCCCTGTTCGGCCACGGCCTGGTCGAGGATCTCCTGCGCCAGGTACTGCACGTCGCGGTTGATCGTCAGCACGAGGTCCACGCCGTCGCGCACGTCCGTTGAGCTGGCGTTGATCTGCTCCACGACGGGGATGTTGTTGCGCCGCACGATCTTGCTCTGCCCGGCCAGCTCGCGCTCGTAGTGGCCCTCGACGCCCCAATAGCCGCGCCCCGTCAGCGTATCCTCCGCCCCGGCGAAAAAGCCCACGATCTGCCCCGTCAGCGGGCCTTGCGGGTAGATGCGGATCGGGATCGGGTCGAGCGTGATGCCGTCGAGGCCCAGGTCCATGATCTGCTGGCCGGTGTCGTAATCCACGCGCGCCTTGAGCATCACCCAGGCCGGGAAGCTCCCATCGGGGCCGGGCAGCAGTTTGCGGTAGATCTCGTCCTCCGGGACGTTGATCAGCGGGGCCAGCTCCTGCGCGACCTCCTGCCGGTTGTAGACGCTGATCGGGCTGATGCCGACGCGGTACTCGTATGAATTCACCGCGAGCAGGTTCATGCTGCGGTCGTAGATCTGGCCGCGATTGGGCTGAACCTCCTCTATCCGGCTGTAGCGGCTCTGCGCGCTGGCCTCCAGGCTTTCCTTGATGGTGGGGTCCATGTAGAACTGGAAGGAGAGGAGGCGCATGATCAGGATGAAGGTCAACCCGATCAGGCCGGCGCCCAGGATCGTGAGCCGGTGGCCTAGGGGTTCGTTACGCATGTCATCCCGCCCTTAACTCACTGACACGCGCGGCGCTTATTCCGTGCCGCTGCGCCATTCTTCAAATTGTTGTTTGAGTGCGTCCCACTGTTTTCGCAGCCAGCCCTCGAACGTGTCCGGGTATTCCGGCGCGACCGGGGTCGGGGTGGGCGTCGGCGTCGGCGTGACCGGGTCCCGGTCGTAGCGGTAGCCGTCGACGATGATGTACTGAATGTCCTCCGGCCCCGCCGTGCGGAAGCCCATCTCTGCGGCCCGGGTCAGGCGCAGCGGCATGCTTTGTAGTTCCGCGATCTCCACGCGCAGGCGCTCGTTCTCACGCACCAGCCGGTCGCGCTCCTCGCTCATTTGCGACAGGACGCGCGCTGTGGTGGTGGTCGTGGTGGTCTGGATCAGGTACAGCGCGCCGATCAACACGCCCACGATCACGATCAGTGTGATCGTCGTGACGAGCTGCGTCTGGTTGTTCCAGGGGCGCGCCGCCCACCGATTCTGGAGCCACGAAGGCACCCGCTCTTGGTTGCTCATGACGTCACCCAAACCCAATCGCCCGCCGGTGACGGACGGCTTCCCCACACCCTTACGGCTCTGCCGCGTTGGCTGCGCGTGCTGTTGCGCTAGATTATACCACTCATCCCCGATCGTCCTGCGCATCCGGCGCGGGCAGCCGTTCCACGACGCGCAGCTTGGCGCTGCGGCTGCGCGGGTTGGCCGCCTGTTCCGCCGCGTCGGCGGTTAGCGGCTTGCGCGTGACGAGCCGGACCCGCGCCTCGTGGTCACAGGTGCAGACCGGCTGGTCCGGCGGGCAGATGCAATCTGACGCCTCGGCCTTGAACGTCTGCTTGACGATGCGGTCCTCCAGGCTGTGGAAGCTAATCACCGCCAGCCGCCCGCCGGGCCGCAGGCACGTGATGGCGTCCGGCAACACGCGCTCCACCGCGCCCAACTCGTCGTTGACCGCGATGCGCAACGCCTGGAAGGTGCGCGTGGCGGGGTGGATCTTCTGGCGCGGGCCGCGCTGTGCGGCGGCGACCGTCTCCGCGAGGTCGCGCGTGGTGCGCAAAGGCCGCGCCGCCACGATGGCGCGCGCGATGCGTCGGCTGTTGCGCTCCTCACCGTAGCGGTACAGTACGTCCGCGATCTCGTCCGCGTCCCAATCGTTGACGATGTCCGCCGCCGTCAGGCCACCGCCCGTCGGGTCGAAGCGCATGTCGAGCGGCCCCTCCTGCATGAAGGCGAACCCCCGCGCCGGGTCATCCACCTGCATCGACGAGATGCCCAGGTCGAGCAGGATCCCGTCCACGCCTTCCGCATCCCCGCGCCACGCCGGGACGAGCCGCGCGATCTCGGTATAGCTCGCGTGCTTGATCGTCACGCGCTCCCCGAACGGCGCCAGCCGCGCGCGCGCCAGCTCGAGCGCCGCCGGGTCGCGGTCGAGGCCGAGCAGCCGCGCCCCCGGCCCGCGCTCCAGGATGGCCGCCGCGTGCCCGCCCGCGCCCAACGTGCCGTCCACGAACCAGCCCTCGGCCACCGCCTCGACGCGCAGGGCGTCCAGGACGGCCTCAAGCAGCACGGGGATATGGGCATCTGGCGGGCGTTGCATGGTCATGGCGTTCTGCCTCGCTGCGCAGCGGTTCGACCCTATACTACCATAACCCCTCGCCACAGGTGCGCGCCCTGGGGACGCAAATGCGGGCCGCCCCAACCGGGACGGCCCGCATGAGTCAGCGTTCGCGTGCGATCACTCGAAGCTGATCGGCTCCGGGATGTCGGTCGTCTTGTTGGCGTCCCACAGCAGCACGCGGCCATCGTCGCTGGCCGATGCCACCGTGGCCCCGTCCGGGCTGAAGGCCACCGCGTTCACCCAGTCGCCGTGTCCGCGCAGCACCGCGAGCGCCTCGCCGGTCTCCGCGTCCCAGATCCACACCGTCCGGTCGTCGCTGGCCGACGCGATCTTGCTGCCGTCCGGACTCCACGCCACGCCGCGCACCCAGTCGGTGTGGCCCTCCAGCAGGAGCTGCTGCTCGCCGGTCGTCGTGTCCCACACGCGCACCGTGTAATCGTCGCTGCCGGAGACGAGGCGCGTCCCGTCCGGGCTGAAGGCGACGTCCCGCACGTAGTCTTCGTGGCCCTCCATCGTCACGCTGACCTGCTCCACGGCGGGGTTCCACAGGCGGATCAGGCCGGAGTCCTCACCGGCAGCCAGCAGGGTGCCCCCCGCGTTGTAGTCCAGCCCGTACGGCGCGGCGAAGTCCGCGCTGTGCAGCGTTGCGGTCTTTTCCGCGTTCGCCAGGTCCCACAGGATCACGTCGTCGGCGGCGATCGCCAGCGTCGCGCCATCCGGGCTGAAGACCAGCGCCAACACAGCCGCGCCGTCCATGTCCAGCGTCTCGATCAGCGCGCCGTCGGCGGTGTTCCACAGGTTCACCACGCCATCATAGCCGCCCGAGGCCAGCATGGCGCCGTCCGGGCTGAAGGCCACCGCGTTCACGTAGTCCTCATGGCCGCTCAGCGTGTACAGCTCCTCGCCGGTTTCCACGTTCCACAGGCGGGCGGTCGCGTCGTCGCTGCCCGAGGCCAACATGGTCCCATCCGGGCTGAAGGCCACCGCGTTCACGTAATCCCCATGGCCCTCGAACGCTTGCAGCCACGGCGCGCTGTACCGCATGGAGCCGAGGATCGCCTCCAGGTCGGCGTTGAAGTCCTCGAATTCGCCCGGCGCGCTCACGGCCACGATCAGCAGGGTGTTGGACGGGTCGATTTGCAGCAGGATCAGCACGTAGTCGGCTCCGGGCAGGCTGCCTGCGGTGCGGGCCGCTTCCATGCCCCCGACGGTGAACCCCTCCGGCGCGCCGAAGTCCGGTGCGCCTTCGTCGCTGATCATCGTCACCACCATTTCCAGAAAAGCGGTGAGGTCCAGTTCCGCCTCAAAGCCCATCATCCCCGCCGGCGCCATCATGAGCGCGAACTCGCCCGACGGCAGCGCGTCCGATCCGACGGTCGTCAACGCCACCTCGCTGGTGGCGAGCATGATCTCTCCGAAGCCGGATGCCTCTACGATCCAGCCCTCCGGATAGTTAAAGGTAAATGTCCCATCATCGGACTCATACGTGTTCGGCAGTGAGGACTGGGCAAGCACCGCCAGCGGCAGGGCGAGTAGGCTCAACACCAGAGCGACCGCACCCCACCGCGCCAACCGCACAGAAGACATCACGACCTCCTCGAGGTAAATAAACGCTGCGCGTATTATCCCATGCTTCGGGGGAACGCGAAACTGAGGATGACCGGCCCCGGCAAACGCGTTACAATGGAGAACAAATGTCTTAGATCGACTTAGAGCAAGAGGCTGGCCCGGTGCGGCCAGTAGAAGACCCGAACGAGCGCACCCCATGGCGGAATACACACCGATCCCGCACGTCCAGGAGATCCTCGACCATCTGCCGACTGAGCCGGGCGTGTACCAGATGCTCGACCCCAACGGGACGATCATCTACGTCGGCAAGGCGAAGAACCTGCGCAGCCGCGTGCGCAGCTACTTCCAGCCGGGCAACATCGATTCGAAGGTGCTGCGCATCCGGCACGACACGGCGGATATCCAGTTCATCCTGACCGGCGACGAGCTCAAGGCGCTGATCACCGAGGCCGAGCTGATCCGCGTCCACAAGCCGCGCTATAACATCCTGCTCAAGGACGATAAGCGCTACCCGTACATCCGCATCCGCACCGGGGACGCCTTCCCGACGGTCGAGATGACGCGGCGCATCGACCGCAACGACGGCCACCGCTACTTCGGGCCGTTCACCTCGGCGGGCGGCGTGCGCGAGACGCTCGACGTGCTGCGCAAGGCGTTCCCCTACCTGACGTGCGACCGCGAGATCACCGGCAACGACCCGCGCGCCTGCCTGTACTACGATATCAAGCTGTGCGGCGGTCCCTGCATCGGGGCGCAGACGCAGGCGGAATACTGGGAGAACATCAACGGCCTGATCCGCGTGCTGGACGGTCACGCCGAGGCCGTGCTGAATGACCTGCGGGCCAGGATGGAGGAGGCCGCCGAAAACCTGGACTTCGAGCGGGCGGCGCTGCTGCGCGACCGGCTGCGCGTCGTGGGGCAGATCTCCTCGCGGCAGCGGCTCGTGGCGGACGTTGACGCCGAGCAGGACGTGATCGCCTTCGCCCAGGAGGGCAGCGACGCCTGCGTGCAGATGTTCCTGATCCGCAACGGGCGGCTGGTCGGCAGCGAGTACTTCGTGCTGGAGGGCACCGAGGACGAGAGCGCGCAGTCCATCGTGGAGAACTTCCTGATGCAGTTCTACGAGGGTGCGAGCGACATCCCCCGTGAGGTCGTGCTGCCGCATCAGATCGACGAGCCGCGCATCATCGAGCAGTGGCTGCGCGACAAGCGCGGCGGCAAGAAGGTCCGGCTGACCGTGCCCCAGCGTGGCAACAAGCGCGAGTTGGTCCAGCTTGCCGCCCTGACCGCCACCGAGAAGCTGAACATCCTGCGCTCGCAGTGGGCCACCGACACGGTCAAACAGGAGACGGCCATGCGCGAGATCCAGGAGGCGCTCGGCCTGCCCAGGCCGCCGAACCGGATCGAGTGCTTCGACATCAGCACCACGCAGGGCACGGCCATCGTCGCCAGCCGCGTCGTGTTCGTACAGGGCGTGCCGCGCAAGAGCGAGTATCGCCGCTTCAACATCAGCACCGTGCTGCACGAAGGCTCGGACGATTACCAGTCCATGCGCGAGGCGCTCACGCGCCGCTTCCGCCGCTACGTGGACGCGACCGAGAACCCCGCCGTCACCGCGCCGGGCAAGGCCGACCGCGACGAGACGTGGCGCCTGCTGCCCGACCTGCTGATCGTCGATGGCGGCAAGGGGCAGCTTGGCGTGGCGGTCGAGGTGTTGGAGCACTATGGCCTGACGGACCGGGTGCCCGTCGCCGGTCTCGCCAAGCAGTTCGAGGAACTCTACGTGCCGGGGCGCAGCACGCCGATCGTGCTGCCGCGCCGCAGCGAGGGCCTGTACCTGCTGCAGCGCGTGCGCGACGAGGCGCACCGCTTCGCCATCACCAGCCACCGCGCGCGCCGCACCAAGGCCGGGCTGGCGAGCCAGCTTGAGGTCGTGCCGGGCATCGGCCCGCAGCGCCGCAAAGCCCTGCTGCGCGCCTTCAACAAGGACATCGAGGCGATCCGCGAGGCCAGCATCGAGCAGTTGACCGCCGTGCCGGGCATCACGCGCGAGATCGCGGAGAACATCAAGGCCGTGCTGGGGGGGTGACGCCCCTCCCCCTACCGCTTGACTCCGTACGGGGCGGGGCTTACGCCGGCCAACCGCTCACCGCTGAAAGCGAATCGCTTCCCCGCCGCTAAGGGTGACCCCTAAGGGCGAATTTCCTCCATTTTCCCTGCGGTACGCCTGTTCCTGCCGTGAATGAATGGTCTGGTGCGGCGAAACGGGTACAATAATTGCATGGCCAAGATCAAGACGTCCTTCGGCGAGC
>CAZGLU010000207.1:0-6816 GCA_964526095.1 uncultured Anaerolineaceae bacterium
GGCTGGTGGCGTCGTCGGCCTCCTCCTCAGGGGCGGCCGGGAGCGTCTCCGCGAACAGCTCGGAGAGGTCCACACCGGCCTGCACCTGCCCGATCACCACCTGCACGATCTCAAGCGGCACGCCGCCCGTCCACGTCTGGCCGCCGGGCACCTCAAGGAACTGGAACTCACCGTCACCGGGGGCGAACAACACGCCGGGCGTGCCCGTCACGGCGAGGTCAGACGCGCGCATGTTGGTGGCCGCGATCCGCTCCTGGTACGTGCCCTCGTCCAGGCATGCGCTGAGCGCGTCCACGTCCACGCCGACTTCGTCCGAGCCGAGCGTGCTCTGGATCGCCTCGCGCGTGTATGCCTGGCCGCCCTGGCTGCGGTAGGAGGCGAACAGCGTCTCGAAGGCGGTGTAGCCCTTGCCCTGCTCCGTGGCGCAATAGATCGCCTCCGTCGCCAGGCCGGACGTCCCCTCGTTGCCGCCGAAGACCATGATCGCGGTTTCGATTTGCAGGTTGCCGGACGCGACCTCCAGGGCCATCAGGCGGCTCACATCGAGCACGTACGTGGAGCAGTGCGGGCAGCCCATCTCCAGGAACTCAAGCATCTGGACCGGCGCCTCCGCGTCCCCATAGATCAGACGTCCGTCCTCGGCAAAGCTCGCCTGCCACGCGGCGTTGATCGCGTCGTAATCCGGGGCCGGAGGGTCGAAGCTCAGGGTGTCGAGCACGGTCTGGACGGCGTCCGCCTGCCCCTCAGGGAACGAGGACTGGAGGTAGAACGTCTCGCCAACCGTCCCATAGGGGATCAGGATCAGATGGTGGCCCAGGTCGCTCTCGTCGGTGAAGCGCACAGCAGGCGCCTCCTGACCGGCGACGGCCATCGTTTCGAGATCGCTGCCGATCTGCTCCGCGACGGACTCAAGCGCCGCCTCGGGGGTCACGCCGGGGCCTAACATCGGGATGTAGCGCAGGGTGATGTATGCCCCGCCGCTGCCGGATTGGGCCTCCGGGGAGATGAACGCGAGGTCGAAGTCCTGCCCGCCCTGGATCGCCCGCCACCCGGTCGGCAGCATGGCGCTCAGGCCGTAGGCTTCCCATTCAAACGGCTCCTGCTCCGGCTCGTCCGTCTGGCCCGTGCCCTGGCGCGCGTGTGGCCCGATCCAGTACGCGTCGGCGCGGATCGGGTGGTTGTGCGGGGCGAAGTAGCGCACCAGGTCGTCGTCGAGGCGCTCGCTGCTGGCGATCACGGCGTCGGCCAACGGACGGAACGCCTCCCAGCGGTCCGCCTCCGCGCCGAAGACGAGCAGCAGCCCGGTATTGCCCTGTTGCAGGTCCACCACGAACGAGCGCAGGTGCAGTCGCGGCGCCTCGCTGTCATCGATCATGTCGATCATAACCGCCGGGTAGCCCGCCACCGTGAGCGCGGTCGCGGTCCCGACGTCGGCATAGCCGCGCGCCAGCTCCTCGGCCAGCGCGATCAGGTCGGTGCCCGGCCTGAGGTCGAAGGTCGAGCCTTGCAGCAGCCGGACGTCCACCGTCGGGCTGCTCAGGTCGATCGGGGCGGTCGCCGTGAACGTGTCGTCCCCGGCATCCTGCCCCAACTCGATCTCCCAGCCGTCCGGCAGGTAGAAGACCACGCCCGCCGGACTCCACGGGAAGCGCTGCGCCAGTTGGACGGACGCCACGCTCTCCGACGAGACGGTGATCGTCTGGGGCGCGTCGCCCGCGCCGGGGAAGTGCAGGCTCGCGCGGATGGCCTCGAAGACCGGCCGGTACGCGGCGAACTCGTCCGCGAGGGCGCGGTAGCCCATCGCCAGGAACGTGTCAGCGCCGATCTGGACCACGAACACCGCGCCGTCCTGCGCGGGGGTCCGCTCGCGGTCGGTGTAGGTCACGAGGCGGGTGGCGTACCCGTTCACCGTGCCCGCCTGCGCCGGGGCGAAGGTCCCCGAACGGCCCGTGATGAGCATGTCCACCATCGTGTCGATGTCGCTGGTGGGCGCGTCCTCGATGATCAGCACGACGAACTCCGGGCCGTTCCCGGCGTTGGGGTCCGCGTTCGCCGGGCGCAGTGTGACCTCGCCGGGGGCGCCTGCGTCCGCGACCCACGTCACGGGGTAGGTGAGCGCGTAGCCGTAGGCCGCGTCCTGGTAGGCTTGCAGCGCGCGATCGGTCGTCGCCTGGTCGGTCACATCGCCGGTGACGCGCACGCTCGCGCTGATCGCCTCCAACTGCGGCAGGTAGGCGTCCGCCTCGGCCTGCCGCACGACGTAGGCCACGCCCAGGGCGTCACGTCCCGCCGGGGCGATCAGCGTCACGCCGCCCATCGTGGCCGGGCTGGCCTGCTGGAAGGTGAAGCCCCGCGTTGCGTGGCCGTCCAGCGTGCCCGCCGTGATGACGCTGACCGTGCCGCTGATGGTGTCCGCGTACGCGGCGGCGGTGGCGTCCAGCGTGTTCGGCGTGGTGCCGGGCAGCCCGAACAGGACCACCTCCGGCCCCTGCCCGTCGCTGATGTCGCGCCCGGCGGGGTGGATGCTGACCACATCACCGGCAGCCTCGGCGGTCCAGCCAGCCGGGAAGCGCACCGAGGCGTGCTGCGCGTCCCATGTGAAGCTCTCCGTTAAGTCAGTAGGGCCTTGCGCGCCGGTGGTGAGCGGCCCGGCGAAGAGGCTGGCGAGCAGGGCGAGGCCGAGCGCCAGCCGGATGATGGGTTGCCTGATCATAGAAATCGCTCCGTCTGTGTCCGCGTGATACCGATTATAGCAGAGGCGGGCGGCTCCGCGATGAACGGGCGCGGGCGGTCCAAACAGGACGCTGACAAACGGCGCCGCCCCCGTCTGCTATACTGAGGGCGGCGGGGAACTGATGAGGGGAGATCGAGGGCGATGGATGCGGCGACCGAGGCCACGCTTCGACGTGCATACCGGCTGGTCAAGGACGCGGATAAGGAGGCGGCGCGGGAGTTGATCAAGCCCGTGCTGGCCGCCGAGCGGGATAACATCGACGCGTGGTGGCTGGCCGCCCACGCGGCGGCGACGCCGCTGGATGCCCAGGTCGCGCTGCGGCAGGTGCTGCGTCTGAACCCCGAACATTACCCCGCGCGCATCATGCTCGAACGCCTCAAACGCCTGCACCCTGAGCTGATACGTGACGATCAGACGCCCTCGACGGCGCGGCGCCGCCAGGGTGGGGGTAGGAGCTACCGCTGGGTGTGGAACGTGGTGCTCGTCTTCGGCCTGGTGATGCTCAGCCTCGGCACGCTGGCGCTGGTCAGCACGGTCATGGGCCTGACGTGGTTCCACGAGGCCGTGGAACAGGCGGCGGATGCGGTCGGCGTGGACGTGCGCCCCGACGACGAGGATGGCAGCCTGGAGATCCCGGCGGCGGGCGGGACGCGCAGCTTCACCATCACGCAGGAGAAGCCCGTCACGACCGGCGACGTGATGGTTGGTGCGCTGCTGCCCGGCGAGGCACACGTCTGGACCTTCAGCGGGCGCGCCGGGCAGGACGTCATGGTGATGGTGCAGTTCACGGTGGCCGGTGACGCCTCGCACGTGGTCGAGCTGCACGATGCCGCCGGGCGCAAGCTCGCGCAGGGCGTCGGGCAGGAGAGCGGCAGCGGCACGGTGACGCTGGTGCATACGCTGGCCGGGTCCGGCACCTACCGGCTGGTCATCCTCGGCCAGCCGGACGGTCCGCGCGGCAGCTACGCGCTCGGCCTGGAGGTGGGGTAGCCCCTCTCGACACCGCGCTCGCTTGGGGGTATGCTTGGCGCGCGGTAACACGGAACGAATGTAGGAGCAGGCATGACTGATCGTTTGACGCGTCGCACGCGCGCCGTCGCTGCGGCGCTGCTGGTCGCGCTGCTGTGGGCTGGTGCCCTGGCGCCCGCCGCCCAGGCTCAGTTTGACGACGAAACGGCCCGGTACAACGCCGTGCAGTGGCTCAAGCGCAAGCTGAACAAGCCGAATCTGATCCTGGTGGAATTCACCTATTCCGGCGCGAGCTGGCCCGATACCTCGATGGGCTGCCCCGTCCCGGAGGGCACGCCGGTCGAGCAGCGCACGGTCAACGGCTACGAGTGGCATTTCCTGTTCGATAACATGGTGCGCTACGAGGTCCACAGCACGCTGGATGGCAACGACGGCGTGCTGTGCAGCGCGATCAGCGCCACGTCGGACACGGTGCTGTCCACCTACATCGCGCCGACCTTCACCCTGCTCGTGCCGGAGGCGTGGCTCAGCTTCCCCGCCGACGACGGGAGCGAGATCCTGTTCGCGCCACAGCAGGACGTGACGTGTGACCAGCCGGGCATGCGCGCCCGCGCCCTGGGCCGCGTGGCGAGCGGCGTGACGCCCGACCAACTGATCGACGAGACGCTGGCCGGGCAGGGCGCGACCGATGCGATCACCGCGCGGGAGACGGTCGGCTCCTTCGGCAAGACGACCGCCTACACCGTCCCCTGCGATGGCGGGACGCAGCAGCGCCGGACCTCGGCCTTCGTGCAGTATGGCAGCGCCTACCTGGTCGAGCAGTGGGCGCCGCAGGCCGATTTCGAGGCGTGGGACCAGACCTTCCGCGACGTGCTGGCCGCGTTCAAGCCGGGCGAGGGCACGCTCAATCCTGCCGCCCTGGCGGCTGCTCCTGCCGCTGAGGGCGCGGAGGGCGAAGCGCCCGTCGAGGAGCTGGCGGCCCTGCCGCTGGCGCACGTCTTCGTGGGTGACGTGTTCCTCGGCGCGCTGAACAGCATTCCTGGCCGCAGCATCACCAGCGTCCCGACCGTGGAACGGCGGCATCTGGAGTTCTCACCGGACGGGCTGCTGCTGTCCTTCGTGGACGTGGACCACCGCCAGCTTCGTATCGTGGACGCCAACGCCGGCCTGTCGGCGCGGCGGCTGGCCGACAATGTGGACGCGACCTTCCCCCCGGCGTGGCGTGCGGACAGCCAGGAGATCGCCTACGCGGTGGCGACCGGGGCAACCAACGCGGATGGGGCGGCCCTCTTTGACCTGTTCGCGATCCCGGCGTCGGGTGGCGACCCGCGCCCTCTCGGCCAGCTTGCCTACCGCGCCGACTGCCCCGCCGAGGTCGCGGACCCGTCGGACCGGCTCTACTATGCGACGAGCGGGCCGGGTGATGTGGCCCCAGCCCTGGCGTGGCTGGGCGAGGGGACGTTCCTCGCCTCGACGGCGTGCCAGGGCGGCGTGGCGATCGTCAATGTGGCGGACGGCTCGGCCAGCGCCCGCTTCGAGGACGTGCGCGGCGGTGTCCTTTCGCCCGACCGCCGCCTGTTCGCGGGGCGCGGCCCGAACGGACTGGTGATCATCGACGTGACGAGCGGCGCGCGGGCCAACCTGAGCATCGGTGCGGGGGCGGCGCAGATCGCCTGGTCGCTGGACGGGGCAAGCTTGTATTACGCGACCGCGACCCTGGCCGACAGCACCACGCTCGACAACCCGGCGGACGAGGCGCGCGGCACGGAGGTCTTCGGCTTCTGGCCGGTGCGCGTCGGCGTCTACGAGTTGGCGTTGATGCGTGTGGACATGGCGACCAACGAGGAGACCCGGCTCTGGCGCGGCGAGGGTCGCGGCATCGGTCGCATCGCCCCCGCGCCGGATGGCAGCGGCGTGCTGTTCAGCGTCATCCCCAGCAGCCTGCCACTGGCCGAGGTGTTCCGCGCCGGGGCCGACCCGCTCGCCCAGCGCGAGATGTGGCCGGAACCGGCGCTCTATTGGCTGGCGAGCGGGCAGGCGGGCGCCCGTCTGCTGGCGTATTCCGGTCAGCCCGTCTTTGCACCGGTGACGGTCAGCCCGGCCCCCGCGCCGGAGGCCGAGACACAGCCCACGGAGGGTATCCCATGAAAGCCCGGATCGCGTTGATCACCGTTCTGACCGATGGCACGCCGACCATGCTGCGCTTCTACCGCGACGTGCTCGGCTTCCAGCCCATCGGGGAGGTGGACGAGGAACATCCCGGTTACGTCGAGTTCCGCCATGAGGGCGTGCGGTTCGCGTTGTGCGCCCGCTCGATCATGAAGGACGCGACCGGCGACCTGGCCTTCGACGCGCCGCGCGGGGGACAGGCGTTTGAGCTGGCGTTCCCCTGCGACACGTTCGAGGAGGTCGATGCGACCTATGAAACGCTGATCGCGCAGGGTGCGCAGCCGGTGCAGGCCCCGGCCATGATGCCCTGGGGCCAGCGCACCGCGTTCTTTGCGGACCCGGAGGGCAACATCCACGAGATCTTCGCGGACCCGCCCCCGGCGTCGTAGCGGGGGGTGTTACCACTCCAGCACACCCTCGATCAGCGGCACGACCGCGCCGCCCACACGCACCATCTCGATTGCGCCCGGCCCGCCGTCAACCTCGACGCTGATGCGGCTGGGCCGCTGCATCTCCAGCCCTTGCTCGACCTCGATCACCGTGGTCGGCGGCGCGGCGGGGATGACGCCATGCTCGATCAGGTAGGCGCCCAGCCCGCCGCAGGCTGACCCGGTCGCCGGGTCCTCCCCGATGCCCAGCCCCGGCGCGAACATGCGCGCGTGCACGTCAGCGTCCGGCGTGGTCGTCTCCGTCGTGAAGACCATCACCGCGTCGTGGCAGCGCGTCTCCGGGTCCAGTTCCGCGAGCAGCCCGTCCAGCGCCGTCCCGTCCACGCTCGCGGACGACAGCGCCGTGATCTCACCCAGCCCGCGCAGCGGCACGAACAACTGCCGCACGCCGGTTGAGACAACCTGCACCGGCCATCCGGTCGCGCGGATCGCCTCCGGCACGGTAGATCGGAAGAGCGTCGTGTAGGGAAAGAGTGTAGGGTTGGGGGGGGGGGG
>CAZGLU010000208.1:0-6807 GCA_964526095.1 uncultured Anaerolineaceae bacterium
GAGGCTCAGCCCGGCGTCCTGCCACGCGAGCAGCAGGTACACCAGCACGATCCGGACCGCCTCGCGCACGGCCAGCGCCACGCTCTGACGCTCGCGGCGGCCCAGCGCGGGGCCGAAGGCGAGCAGGCGCTCGTCGGCGGCGCGGCCAGCCTTCGTGCCCGGCGACAGCGCGACCGCACGCTCGTAGTAGCCGCGCGCGCGGTCGGGCTGGCCAAACGCCTCGTACAGTTCGCCGAGCCGCACCAGGATCGGCTGGCTGTCCGGGCGGGCGGCGAGGGCGCGCGCCAGGAAATCGGCGGCCAGCTCGACGCGCTGGTCACGCTGGTAACGGTCGGCAAGGGCGAGGATCGCGTCCTCTTTGACGGACGGCTGCGCCGCGATGCGCGCCCGCAGCCGGGCGGCGGCGATCTCGTCCTGCTCGCGCTGGGCGATGTCGAGCGCGGTCAGGAGGATCGAGGGGACGGTGGTGCCGCTGAGCAGCGCGCGCCCGACCAACTCCTTGGCGTCCTCCGGGTAGCCGAGGCGCCACAGGTGGCCGACCGCGTCCCGGATGGCGATCTCGTGGTCCGGCTGGAGCTTGAGCACCTCGACCCAGCGTCCGATGGCGCCCTCCACGTCGCCCGACGCCTGGAGCGCGTCCGCCTCGTCGAGCAGGCGCGTGATGCGTTCGTGGTGCCCGGCGTCGGACGGGGCGGGCTTCAGGCTCCGGATGCCCGGCGCGAGGGCGGACAGGCGCGCCTGGAGGTCGAGCGCGTGCGGGTTGGCGGGGTTGATCGCCAGCGCGCGGGCGACGTAATCGCGCTGCTTCGCCGGGTCGGTGGTGGTGTGCGTCAGCCAGAGCCACGCCATATCGTTGCGCGGCTCCAGCTTGAGCGACCGCAGGATCAGGTCGCGGCCCGCGTCGAGGTCGCGCCGCTCGCGGATCGCGGCGACCCCATCGTGAAAGAGAGTCTGCGCGTCCATGCTACACTCACCCCGGCCCTCTCTCGCAGTGGCTCGAAGCGGCCCCAGGCACCCGGGATCAACAGATGCGCGGCAGGATCTCGCCGAGCGGCATATCGACTACGCGCCGCCCGCCGATCTCGGTGCGGGCGAGCACGAGGCCGGGATGCTCCGCCACCACCTCCCCGATGATCGCGGCGTCCGCGCCGAGTGGGTGCGCGCGCATGGCGTCCAGCACGGCGTCGGCGTGCTCGGCGGGCACCACGGCGACGAGCTTGCCCTCGTTGGCGACGTAGAGCGGGTCCATGCCGAGCATCTCGCAGGCGGCCAGCACGGCGGGGCGCACCGGGATGCGGCCCTCGTCCAGCTCGATGCCTGCGCCCGACCGGTCGGCCAGCTCGTTCAGCACGGCGGCCACCCCGCCGCGCGTCGCGTCGCGCAGGCAGTGGATCTCACGCGTGACGTCCAGCATGGCGGCGACGAGGGTGTGCAGGGCGGCGCTGTCGCTGACCAGCTCGGTCTCGAAGGTCAGGCCCTCGCGCACGGACATGATCGCCATGCCGTGATCCCCGATCGTGCCGCTGACGATGACCGCGTCGCCGGGGCGGGCGCGGTCGGCGGCGATGTGCACGCCCTCCGGCACGAGGCCGATCCCGGCGGTGTTGATGAAGACGCCGTCGCCGCTGCCCTTGTTCACGACCTTGGTATCGCCCGTGACAAGTTGCACCCCGGCCTCACGGCAGGCGTGCGCCATCGACGTGGCGATGCGGCCCAGGTCGTCCATCGCCAGCCCTTCCTCCAAAATGAACCCGGCGGAGAGGAACAACGGCTGAGCGCCGCTCATCGCCAGGTCGTTGATCGTGCCGTGCACGGCCAGGGAGCCGATGTCGCCGCCGGGGAAGAACAGGGGCTGGACCACGAACGAGTCTGTGGTGAACGCCAGGCGCGCGCCTCCGATCTCCAGCACGGCCTGGTCGTTCAGCCCGGCGAGAGTCGGGTTGTCGAACAGCGGGACGAACAGGTGTTGGATCAACTCGGCGGAGAGACGCCCGCCGCTGCCGTGCCCCAGGACGATGTGCGGATAGTCGCGCAGCGGCAGGGGACACACGAAGCCTTCAAAGTTGGGTTGGTCAGTCATGGTCGCTCGTGTCTCAACGAAAAGCGGTTAGCGATGTGCGAGCGGCGGCCAGCGCGCATTATGCATTCTGGCCCCATCCCCTGGCCCCTTCCCCACGCAAGCGGCGGAAGGGGAAAAGCGGGCGGTTCAAAAAGGCCCGCAGGGGCGCGGGGCGATCCGCATGACGGCCTTTGGCCGCGCGCAATGCTGTACTGTACTGCGAAGTGCGCGGCGAAACAAGCGCCCGCCGGAAGCCTGAGCTTCCGGCGGGCTGGGGTCCGACGCGTGCTAAACGCGGACTTCCTATGCCTGTTCAACCTGGCCCAGGGCCAGGCCACGCGCGAAGGCGCGCAGGTTGATCTCGCGCAGGTGGGCCTTTTGGTCGCCAAGCTTGTCGATCAGGACCTGCTCGACCGTCGCAGGCGCGACGATGGGGCGGCGGGCGAGCAGCGCGCCGAGCAGGATCAGGTTGGCGACGCGCGTCTCGCCCAACTCGGTTGCCAGTTCCGTCGCCGGGACGAGCGCCACGTCGATGTCGGTGCGCGTCGAGTCATGCATCACGAGCGACTGGTTGACCACCAGCAGGCCGCCCGGCCGGACCACCGGCTCATATCGCTCGAAGGACGGATTGTTAAAGACGAGCGCGATGTTGGGGAACTGGCTGACGGGCGAGCCGATCGGCTCGTCTGCGATGACGACCGTGCAGTTGGCCGTGCCGCCGCGCATCTCCGGCCCGTAGGACGGGATCCACGTCACGTGCTTGCCCTCCGCCAGCGCGGTGTAGGCGAGCAGTTGGCCGACGAACAGCACCCCCTGGCCGCCAAACCCCGCCGAAATGATCTCCTCATACATAACAGCGCCTACCGTTTCGCCAGGGACCGCACAGCGTCGATCACCTTGAAGTCACCGAGCGGATAGTACGGGACCATATGCTCCTCGACCCACTTCAGGGCGTCGGGCGGGGACATGCCCCAGTTGGTGGGGCAGGTGGAAAGCAACTCGACCATCGAGAAGCCCAGACCGGCAAGCTGCACCTCGAACGCCGTGCGGATCGCCTTCTTCGCGCGGTTGATCTCCTTGACGCTGTGCAGCGAACGGCGCACGACGTAGGCGGCGCCGCTCATGCCGCCGATCAGCTCGGCCATGCGGATCGGGAAGCCGGTCAGCTCCACGTCGCGCCCGTAGGGGGACGACGTCGTGCGCTGGCCGGGCAGGGTGGTGGGCGCCATCTGGCCCCCGGTCATGCCGTAGATGGCGTTATTGACGAAGATGGTGGTGAACTGCTCGCCGCGCGTGGCCGCGTGCACGATCTCCGCCAGCCCGATCGCGGCCAGGTCACCGTCACCCTGGTAGGTGAACACGACACAGTCCGGCATGGCGCGCTTCATGCCCGTCGCCATGGCGGGGGCACGTCCGTGCGCGGCCTCGGCCCCGTCGGTGTTGAAGTACTTATACGCGAAGACCGCACAGCCAACCGGCGAGATGCCGATGGTGCGGCCACGCACGCCCAACTCGTCCAGGACCTCCGCCACCAGCCGGTGCGCGATGCCGTGCGTGCAGCCGGGGCAGTAGTGGGTGGGGACGTCGCAGAGTGCCTCTGGGCGCTTGTAGACGACCCGTTCATCAGCCAATGCTACCGCACACATACCAGGACTCCCTATCTCGAAAACGTCGTGATCTTCTCGTATAAGGCCACTATTGCGTCATAAATCTCTTCGGGCATGGGCACCACGCCGCCCATGCGTCCCACGAACTTGACGGGCACCTGCCCGCCCGACGCCAGCTTGACGTCCTCCCACATCTGGCCCGCGTTCATCTCGGTCACAAGGAACGCGTCCACCTGATCGGTCAGCGCGGAGAGGCGGTCCTCCGGGAAGGGCCAGAGCGTGATCGGGCGGAACAGGCCGACGCGCATGCCCTGCTGGCGCGCACGCTTGACGGCCGTCTCCGCGATGCGGCCCGCCGTGCCGTAGCCGACCACGATCAGCCGGGCGTCGTCGGTGAGCAGCTCGGCCGAACGCTGCTCGGCAGCGCGGATCGCCGCCAGCCGGGCTTGCAGGCGTTGGTTGAGGGCCTCCAGGTCCGGCGCATTAAGCTGTAAGGACGTGATGACGCGCTTTTCGCGGCCATCGGCGCCGGTCAGCGCCCAGTCGCCGCGTTGGGTGCGCACGGGCTGCATCGGCGGCAGTTCGGCTGGCTCCATCATCTGCCCGATCAGGCCGTCCGCCACGACGAAGACGAGGTGCCGGTACCGGTCGGCCAGGTCGAAGGCGAGCGTCATGAGGTCGATCGCCTCCTGCACGGAGGCCGGGGCCAGCACGATCGGATGGTAGTCGCCGTGGCCCGCCGAGCGCGTCACCTGAAAGTAGTCCGACTGGGAGGGCTGGATGTTGCCCAGGCCCGGCCCGCCGCGCATGACGTCCACCACCACGCACGGCACCTCCGAGCCTGCGATATAGGAGAAGCCCTCCTGCATGAGGCTGATGCCGGGGCTGGAGGACGAGGTCATGGCGCGCGCGCCGGTACACGCGGCACCGTAGACCATGTTGATCGCGGCGACCTCGCTCTCAGCCTGGACAAAGACGCGCCCCAGTTCGGCCATGCGCCGCGCCATGTGCTCCAATAACTCGGTCTGCGGGGTGATCGGGTAGCCGAAGTAGGCTTCGACACCCGCCCGGATCGCGGCCTCGGCCAGCGCGACGTTGCCCTTTAAGAGTTCGACAGCCATTAGTGCGCTCACTCCTTACCCGGCGGCTGCGGCATGTGCGGCAGGCACGGTCCGGTACACGGTGATGCACACGTCCGGGCAGGCCACCGCACAGAGGGCACAGCCCGTGCACTTCCCTTCGGTGTCGTTGAACAGCGCCGGGGCGTAGCCTTTGGCGTTGACGCGGCCCACCGCCAGGGTGATCGCACCCTGCGGGCAGGCGATGGTGCACAGCGCGCAGCCTTTACAGCGCTCCTCGTTGACCGTGATGCGTCCTTTGGGCATGGATCAAGGCTCCTTAAGCTCACGCTCGTTCTTCTCAGGCAGTGCCGGGACGAAAAACGGCGGGATGCGGTACAGCTTCTCGGCGGCCTCGGCCAGCTCCGCACGGAAACGTGGGTGCGCGATCTCCACCAGGAGGCGCGCGCGATCGCGGATGGTCCGCCCGAACAGGTCCACGACGCCGTACTCGGTCGCCACGTAATGCACGTCATTACGGGAGGTGGTCACGCCTGCGCCGGGGGTGAGGGTGGGCACGATGCGGCTGATCGTGCCGTTCTTGGCGGTGCTGGGCATGGCGATGATCGGCATGCCGCCCTCGCTGCGCGCGGCGCCACGGATGAAGTCCACCTGGCCGCCGACGCCGGAGTAGAAGGTTGTGCCGAGGCTGTCGGCGCAGACCTGCCCGGTGAGGTCAACCTGGATCGCAGAGTTGATCGAAACCATCTTGCGGTTCTTAGCGATGTTGAACGGATCGTTGACGTACTCGGTCGGGTGCAGTTCCACGATCGGGTTATCGTCCACGAAGTCATAGAGACGCTGCGTGCCGAGGACGAACCCGGCGATGATCTTGCCGGGGTGGAAGGTCTTGCGCTCGTTGGTGATCACGCCCGCCTCGACGAGATCGACCACGCCATCCGCGAACAGCTCGGTGTGGACGCCAAGATGCTTGTGGTTGTGCAGCTTCTTAAGAACCGCGTCCGGGATGCCGCCGATGCCCATTTGGAGGGTGGCGCCGTCGGGGATGATCGCGGCGAGGTGATTGGCGATGGCTTCCTGTTCGTCGGATGAGTCCGCCATGACGACCTCGGGCAGGGGGTAATCGACCTCCACCACGTAATCGATCTTGGAGACGTGGATGAAGCTGTTGCCGAGGGTGCGCGGCATGCAGGGGTTGACCTCTGCGATAACGAGCTTGGCGCTTTCGGCGGCGGGCTTGGTCACGCCGACCTCGACGCCGTAGGAGCAGTAGCCCCGGCGGTCCGGCGGCGAGACCTGGATCAGCGCCACGTCCAGCGGGAGCCGCCCCGACCGGAACAGGCGGGGGATCTCCGACAGGAAGACGGGGGTGAAGTCTGCGCGCCCATCGTTGACCGCCTCGCGGATGTTGTCGCTGATGAACAGCGAGTTCACGCGGATATGGGGGGCCATCTCCGGCTTCGCGTAGTCCGCTTTGCCGATGGTCAACACCTGGTAAAGCTGGAGGCCGGTCAACTCCAGGGCGCGACGGCTAAGGGCCTCCATCACGACCTGCGGGACGGAGCAGTTGCCCGTCACAAAGAGCCTGTAGCCGGACTTTACGACGCTAAGCGCCTCGTCGGCGGTGACTTTCTTGGGTTCATATTGGCTGAGCCAGTCCATGCAGTGCTCCGAGCGTTACGATGATGAGACCGGGTGATAGTCGCGGATCACGCGGCACAGCCGCTTGATGCCCTCCCGAATGCGGTCCTCCGGCATGCAGGAGAAGTTGAGGCGGGCGGTGGGCGGGCCGCCGTTGGTATAGAACGCGCCGCCCGGCACGAAGGCCACATCCTGCTGGATGGCGGCCTCGAAGATCGCGTGATCGGAACTGTCGGGCGGGAGGTGGATCCACAGGAACAGGCCGCCCTCCGGCTGCGTCCAGGTGATGTCCGGCGGTGCCCAGCGGTCCAGCGCCTCAAGCATGGCGTCCCGGCGGCGGCGGTAGACCGCGCGCAGGCGGGCGACGTGCTCCTCGAGGAAGCCGTCGCGGGCGACCTCGTACGTCACCATCTGGTTAAAG
>CAZGLU010000209.1:0-6743 GCA_964526095.1 uncultured Anaerolineaceae bacterium
CCGGCGTCAGCAGGATCACGTCCGGCTCCAGCGCGCGGATCAGCGCGTCGTCCACCTGCCGGTAATCGTCAAACCCCGCCTCCGCCGCCAGGTTGACGCCGCCCGCCGCCTCGACCAGTTCCGTGTACAACGTGCCCGCCCCGAAGGTGTACCCTTCCGGCGTGAGCGTGAGCGTGCGCACCGGGCGCGCGCCCCGCGTGGCCCGCGCGAGCATGGTCAGCCGCCGGTCGAGCCGGGAGAGGGCGTCCGCTGCGGACGCCTCGCGGCCCGTCGCCTGCCCCAACGCTTCGACAGCCCCTCGCCACGCGGCCAGCCCGTCAACCGCCGCCACCTGAAAGGCCGGGATCCCGGCACCTTCGGCAGCCCGGATCAGGTCGGGATAGGCTGCGGCGGTCAGCGTCGGCACGACGAGCAGTTCCGCCCCGGCCAGTTGCGCGGCGGCATCCGGCGCGCCGGGCGTCACCGCGAACAGATCCCCCGGCAGGACCAGCAGGCGCAGGATCGGGTAATCCCCGGCCACGGCGATCCGCGCCGGGCGGTCCGGGATCAACACCACCCGCCCGGACGCATCCACCACCGTGCGGGGGAAGCCGCCGTCCTGCCCCGCGACCGGCCGGGCCAGCCCCAGCGCAGCGGTCAGCCCGATCATCACAGCCAGCACGGGCGCAACCGCCCGCACCCGTCCCCATGCTCGTTTCATGCCGCACGCTCCCGGCAAAAAACCGGCCTGCACGCGCAGGCCGGTCGCTCGGTCCTGAGTTCGGCGCGTGGAACACGCCGCTACCCTTCCCTACTCGGTCACTTCCAGCGCGCTCGCGTCCACGGATACCAGCGTGGCGTTGATCCAGCCCGCGAGGCCGTTGTAGGGATAGTCGATCTGCTCGTAGGGTACATAGACCTGATACCACGCACCGTTGGCGCTCGTCCCGGTCACCACGACCTCGGTGCCGGCCGGTAGCTCCGCGATCGCACGGTAGATCGAGTCGTTCGGACCCTGGCGCACGAGCGCGTTCTCGTTCTTCTCCGTGCCTTCAACGTTCGTTGACGCGAGATTGTCCTTACGGACATAGCCCATGCCGATGCCCGGCGCGTAGATGTTCATCCAGAACTCGTCCACGGACCCCAGCACGTACACCGTCGCGCCGTCGTCCAACTGGCCCAGCACGTCGGCCATCAGGTCCGGCTCGGCGTAGACCCCGGCCGAGGACGCCCCAACCGAAACGGTCGCCACGGCGTCGGGCAGCAGGATCAACTGGTCCGCCATCATGAACCCGGTATCCCCTCCGGCTGTCAACACCTCGACCCACCGACCGTCCGGCTCGCCCAGGGTGTAGACCATCTCACCGGGCGGCAGGCTGCCCACCACGTCGCTGGTCAGGTCCGCGTCGGCAAACAGGCCCGCCGCGTCCGCCGCGCCGGTCGTCACCACGGCGGGGGCACTCCCCTCGGCCAGCGGCTCAAGCGCGGACGCCAGCGCAAAGCCGAGCGTGCCGTCCGGCGCCTGCACGACGGCCCACTGCTCGTCGTACGCCGCCAGCTCCAGCACCGACTGGCCGAAGGACATCGTGCTCAGGAGCTCCGAATTCAGGTTCGGCCCGGCAAAGATCGCGACGCCCGCCGTCGGGGAGGCGGCCCATGCCAGTTGGCCGAGCAGCGCCGGGGGCAGCAGCACGACGTCTTCCGCCGCGACGTACCCCGCGAACGCGCCCGTTTCCACCTCGTACCAGGCCTGGTTATCGGTAGACCGCAGCACGCTGACCACCGTACCCGCCGCCAGATCGCCCAGCGCCTCGCCCGAGTCGCTCGGCTCCGCGTAGACGCTGGAGGCGTTCGCGATCAAACCCTGCACAGGAATCAACGACTGGGCCGACACGATCCCGACTCCCCCCAGAGTCAACGCGGCCACCAGCGCGACGACGATCAAAATAGTCTTTCTCATGTGCCTCTCCAATCGTATGCGTGGTTTTGTATAGATGTGCGTGGGTATTAAAGCTGGCTCCCTATCCAATCATTATACGCCAACCTGATAGCTTTGCGGAGAGGGCCTTGCCGATCCCGCCTGCCCCGTGCAGCCCGCGCCTGTGGAGGCGGCACCTTACAGGCGCCATCTTACGACAGCGGCCAAGTAGCGAAGCGCGCGCGCACGAGCGCCTGCCCGTCCTCGCTCTGCATCCAGGCGAACCAGTCACGATACACGGAGTCCGGGTCGGGCGGCTCCAGGCCGACGATCTGGACCGGCATGCGCAGCGGATACTCACCGCTCACCACCGCGTCCCAGCCCGGCAGGACGGGGGGCGCGCCAGGAGACGGCGCAAGCGGCACCACCCGCACGCGCCCATCCAATTCGCCGAGGCTGAGGTAGCCGATCGCGCCGGGCGTCTCCGCCACGAGGTCCGCGACGCTCGGCCCGGAGAGCGCCAACCGGGCGGCGAGCGTCGTGCGCCGGTCGCCCATCACGAGCTGGCGGAAGACCAGGTGCGTGTCGGCCCCCGCCTCACGCGCGACGACGGTGATGGGCAGGTCCGGCCCGCCCAACTCCGACCAGCTTGTGACCCGCCCCTGGAAGATGTTGCGGAGGTCGCTGAGGGTAAGGGGTGGCGCGGCTACGGCCGGGTGGACCACGATCACCAGCGCGTCGAAGCCCACCGGCGCGACCCACAGCGGCACGTCGTCCGGCAGGTAGCTCGTCAGCGCATACGGGACCGTCCCGGCCTGCATCTGGCTGTAGATCAGGTCCCAGTTGGCGGCCTGGCTGTTCACCGACAGCAGCGCGTCCGGCTGTTCGAAGGACGTTGCGAAGTCCTGCAACAGCGGATAGGCTGTCGTCGTCGCCATGATCCTGACGCTCACCACCTGGGGCGTAGCCGTCGGCGAATAAACGGGTCCCCTACAACTCGCCAGGGCCAGGCCAATGATGATGATGGTGCGTTTGGCCCGCTTCATCCTCCACCCTCTCAGGTAAAGAGGGCGACCAGCAGACTCAGCGTGCCGAACACTGCGCAGTAAAGTGCGAATCCGTACAACCGCCGCCGCTGCACGAGGCGCAGCAGGAACCAGATGCACAGGTAGCCCACGACCAGCGAGGCCAGGAAGCCCGCGATCATCGGGGTCACCATATCCCGTGCGATGGATTCATTGCCGAGGAGGAGGTCCAGCACCTGTTTAAAGCCCGCCCCAAAGACGATCGGAGCCGCCAGCAGGAAGCTGAAACGGGTCGCAGCCGGGCGAGACAGGCCGCACAACATCCCGGCCGCGATCGTGCTGCCCGATCGCGAAAGCCCTGGGAAGATAGCCAGTGCCTGGGCCAGACCGATGGCAAGTGAATCGCGCGCCGTTATGCTGCTCAAAGGCTGCGACTTCGCATGGGCGCGCTCGCTGGCGGTCAGCACCGCTGCCGTGCCCAACAAAAACAGGCTCACCGCCCATGGCTCCTCGAACACGGAGGCGAAGAAGTCTTCGAACAGCAGGCCCGCCAGCGCAGCAGGGATCGTCCCCAGCACGAGGTACAACAGGAGACGAGCATCAGGGTCTTGGAAAGAACGGGTACGGAGCGCAGTCCAGCCAGCACGCAACAGCGTCAGCCAGTCGCGCCAGAAGTAGACAAGCACCGCCACCAGCGTGCCGAGGTGCAGCGTCACGTCGAAGACAAGAGGGGCCTTGTCCCAACCGAGCCACCAGGGCACGAGAACGAGATGGCCGGAGCTGGAAATGGGCAAAAACTCAGTGGCGCCTTGCAGGATACCAAGGATGATCGCCTGGAGAAGGTCCAACGGGAGATCCTTTCACGACCTCACATGCTAAGGGATATGCAGTTGAACTTGCACGCGCGCTCGCGCGGCGCGCCGCCGACTAGCTACTCTGCAAAGCCGCTCCTTGGGGCGCTCCGACCGGCTGGTATTGGGCCAGGAACGCATGAGCGTACTCGTCAAAGGTGCCGTCGATGATCGCGGCGCGCATCTCACGCATCAGCGTGAGCAGAAGATGCAAGTTGTGGATGCTTAGCAGTTGGTGTCCGAGGATCTCGGAGGATTGGACCAGGTGGCGCACGTATCCACGCGAGAAGGTGCGGCAGGTGTAGCAGGTGCAGCCCGGTTCGACCGGATCATGGTCGGTGGCATACTGCCGGTTGCGCATGTTGATCCGGCCCCTGCGTGTGAGCGCCGCGCCGTTGCGTGCAACGCGGGTCGGCAGCACGCAGTCGAAGATGTCCACACCGCGCGCCACACCGTTCACCAGGTCCTCTGGGCTGCCGACGCCCATCAGGTAACGGGGCTTGTCGGCAGGCATCAGGGAGGTTGTCTGTTCGAGTGCTTGCACCATCTCCGCTTTGGTTTCGCCCACCGCCAGCCCGCCGATGGCGTAACCCGGCAGGTCGTGGCGGGTCACATAGCGGACCGACTCGGCACGCAGGTCGGGGAAGATCCCGCCCTGCACGATGCCGAACAGGGCCTGGCGCTCCGGGTCGCCGCTGCGCGCATGCTCCGCCACGCAGCGATCGAGCCAGCGGTGCGTCCGGGCCAGCGCCCGCCTGACCGCCTCGCGATCGTTCGGCGGTGGGCACTCGTCGAAAGCCATGATGATGTCCGCCCCCAGCTTGTGCTGGATCTGGATCGAGCTTTCGGGCGAAAAGCGGTGAATGGATCCATCGAGGTGACTGCGGAACGTCACCCCGTCGTCGTCGATGTCGCGCATCTCCCCCAGGCTGAAGACCTGAAACCCGCCCGAATCGGTCAGCATCGGGCCGTCCCAGGCCATGAACGCGTGCAGCCCGCCGAAGTCGGCAACCAGGTCCTCGCCGGGCCGCAGGTGGAGATGGTAGGTGTTCGCCAGCACCAGCGTCGCACCGAGTTCGCGCAGGTCGCGCGGCATCACAGCCTTGACGGTTGCCTGTGTGCCGACCGGCGCGAAGACGGGGGTCAGCAGCGGACCGTGCGGCGTCTCGAAGACACCGGCCCGTGCTGCGCCCTGCTGTGCTGTGAGTGAAAACTCGAAAACCATGACGTCTATCGATGCGTCACGCCACCGGGCAGGTCGCCGCCCGCAGGCGAAACACGATTGTTGCTAACACAGGGTCACGATTATATCAGCCGGACCAAATTTGGCGAAAACGACAGCCCGCCAAAACGCCCTGCAAACACCCTATTATATTAAGGTATATAGGCCGCCGGAAGGGCTGGCGCAGGCGCGCACGGACCTCACCCTGCGAATACCCTATTATATATATAAGGTATATGGACCCCGGACACTTCCCACCCATCCGGCAGCGCGCCCTCACTCCCCCAGGCCAACGCGCAGCGTGTAGTCCCCGGCTTCGCCGTCCGCTGACGGCTCGAAGCGCCCCACGTGCACCAGCAGCGCCGTATCCTCCGGCACGAAAAGGGCCACCGACAGCCGCCCCACCGGGTCCGGCGTGCCCGCCAGCGCGAGCAGCGCGCCGTCGAGCGTCGTCACCCACACGCGCGGCGCGAGGACAGGGTCGGGCTGCGTCCAGTCCACGGCGAGCAGCCCCGCCGCCGCGTCCAGGCGGTAGACGTGCTCCCCCTCGCCAGCCGCCAACCGTGCCTCGACCGTCTCGTTCGGATCAAGCCGGATGAACCCATCGGCCGCCGGAGTCGGGGAAGGCCCCCCGGCAGTGGGCTGTATCGGGAACAGGCCCTCCGTCAGGCTGGTGGGCGGTGTGGGCGGTTCGATGCCCGCCGCCGGTTCGCCGGTAGCGGTCGCGGCCGGGAACAGATCGGACGTCAGCCCGGCGCCCGGCGTGGCGGTGCCCGGCGCGGTGGGCACCTGGGGCGCGGCGCCCGCGGCCTCACCCACCCCTGCCGGGCCGGTCAGCGTCAGCTCATACGTCCCGACGGTGACGCGCATATTTTCGTGTTGCAGGCGGCAGGCGTCCACCGTGTACCAGTCGGTCGCGGGCAGGGTGTACTCGATGAGCGGGTTGAGGCCCCCGCTGGGCCGGTCGTCGTTGAAGGCGAGGGGCACGGCCATGTCGCCCGTCCCCGCCTGCCGGTACAGCCAGAGCTGCCCGTCCAGGCTGCCGGACGTGCGCTGCATGTCCAGCGTGATCCGGTCGCCCGCCGCCCCGTCGAACCAGTAGCGCACGCACGGCACCGCCTCCGTGATCTCACCCGTGACGGTGGCGCCATAGGTCAGCCGCTCGCCCTCCTGTTGGGGCGGGGCCGCCCGCACAACGCGCGGCAGCACACAGATCGTGGCAAGCAGGCTCAGGCCCGCCACGAGCCGGATCGACCGGGACAAACCATGACTACGCGAACCCATACATCCCCCTCGCGGCGCCTTCCGTTCAGCTACTTGCGCGCTCAGTATAAGTCGAATCGTACCGCACGCAACCGCGCGTCCGGCCATTCGGCACGTTTACCCGCCCCCCGGTCCTATGCTATAATTCCGGTGGTTGAGGCCGCCTTGAGCATGTCCTGCATGCCCGCATCCCGGATGGAGCGAGATCGTCCATGCGCCACTATCGACGCCTTGATATTGTCGATTACGACAGCCAGAACGACACGTTGATGTTCACCTGCGACCGGGCCGACGACTGCTCCTCCGAGTTGTGGTTTGGCCGCGAAGGGATGTACCTCAGCATCTCCGCCCAGCACGGCCCGCTGGAGATCGCGTTGCGCCCGCGCCTGCACGACTTCGTCGCCAGCCTGTCCGAGATCCGCCCGTCCGACCGCCTCGGCGTGTTGCGGCTGGTCGGCACGGGGCAGGCGCACGTCGAGTTGGGC
>CAZGLU010000210.1:0-233 GCA_964526095.1 uncultured Anaerolineaceae bacterium
GAATAACTCATTAATTTTCTGCTAGAGCCGAGGAATGGAAGCTCTAACGATGTTATAGGAGTTACGTATTATAATTATTTCATATTGCTTATTTACAAATAGGGTAGCGCAGCCCGTGCCTAGCCTGCCGCAGTACACCTGGATGACGTACGTCCCGGCCAGCTTGTCGTGCAGCGTCTGGTTATTGCCGTCCACGATGGCCCACAGCCAGCCCAGGAGCAGCAGGAAGGTGC
>CAZGLU010000210.1:243-6690 GCA_964526095.1 uncultured Anaerolineaceae bacterium
CTCGCGCGCGGTGCGGATGATCGCCTGGACGTCGCTGACGCCGCTCCCATCGGTGCTCACCACGCGGATGCCCAGCATCCCCTTGCCGATGGTCTGGCCGTTGCGCCGCGTCCAGAAGTACCAGTTGTACAGGATCCCGACGATGAATCCGATGCCGATGCCGAGGATCTCCTCCCCGGCCACCAGCCCGACGATGGCGCCGAGCAGCCATACGATGATCGAGTCGATGATAAGCGCGAAGAATCGCGTGACGACGCTGGCTTTAGGCATAGCTGGCTTCCCTCCCTGCTCTGATCGGATGAACTTATCCTTGAATGTAGCAGAACGAAGGGGCCGTGACACCCGGCACGCCGGGATGGAGGCCGCCCGGCATTGTGGAAGGTGGGGCATCCCGGTACAATCCGCTGGCGAACCCGGCCCACCGTGGCAGGAAGGGGCACTCGTGTCTAAACCATTCGTGACGCAGGCCGACGGCTATGTGAAGTGGCTGCGCGAACGGGTCGGCCCGCAACTGATCTACCTCGTCTACGCTACCATCCTCGTGTTTGACGAACAGGGACGGCTGCTGGTCCAGCGCCGCTATGACTTCGACTGGCTGGGCGTGCCGGGCGGCGCGCTGGAACTGGGCGAAACGCTGCGTGCGTGTGCCGAGCGCGAAACCCTGGAGGAAACGGGGCTGCGCGTCCGGGTCGAGCGGCTGGTCGGCGTCTTCAGCCACCCGGACTACAACCTGCTCTACCCCAACGGCGACCGCGTGCAGCAGTGGACCGTGTGCGTGGTCGCGCGCCCGGTCGGCGGCCAACTGCGTCCGGACGGCGGCGAAACGCTTGAGGTCGGCTGGATGCCGGTGGACGAGGCGCTGCCCGCCCTGCCGAACGCCTACCAGGCGATGGTGCGCGCCGCGCTCGAAACGCCGGGCGAGGGCACCCTGGAGCCGGTCTTCGTGCGCGAGCCGCGCCGCCCATACTACCCGATCCTGCGGGCGCAGGTCGGCTCCGCGCCGGTCATCCTGCCCGGCGTGATGGCCTTCGTGCGGGACGACGCGGGCCGCGTGCTGGTCGCCCGCCGGGCGGACGACGGGCTGTTCGACGTGCCGGGCGGCTACTGTGACCTGGGCGAAACCACCACGGCGACGGTGATCCGCGAGGTGCGGGAGGAAACCGGGCTGGAGGTCGAGCCGGTGCGCCTGATCGGCGTGTACAGCGCCGACATGCTGGTGCGCTACCCCAACGGCGACACGGTGCACGGCGTCGGCGCGGCGTTCGAGTGCCGCATCACGGGCGGGGCGCTGCGCGCGGACCACGACGAGATCACCGAGGCGCGCTTCATGCCGCTCGCTGAACTGCTCGCCCAGCCCAGCCCGTCCATGGCGGGCATGCGCCAGTGCTGGGAGGACGCGGCCCATCCGGAGCGCTGGCCGGTGCTGCGGTAGCGGGGCCGCGCCGTTTCGCGGAGGACGCGCGCCCCATTGAGGCGCGTGGACTCGCATCGTTTACCAAACCATGAGCCGCACACTGTCGAAAAGGAGCAAACCACATGGCACGTGACGTGATTTCGACCGAAGGGGCACCCGCCGCCGTCGGCGCGTACTCGCAGGCGATCCGCGCCAACGGGTTCGTGTTCGTCTCCGGTCAGTTGGGCCTCGTCCCGGAGACCAAGCAGTTCGCCGGGGGGACCGTCGCGGAGCAGACCGAGCAAGCGCTTAAGAACATCGCTGCCATCCTCGAGGCCGCCGGAGCCAGCCTGCGCGATGTGGTCAAAGTGACCGTGCTGCTGGCCGACATCGGGAGCTTCGCGGAGATGAACGCGGTCTATGCGAGCTTCTTCTCCACGGAGCCGCCCGCCCGCGCTGCCTTCGCCGTCCGTGACCTGCCGCTCGGCGCGCTGGTCGAGATCGAGGCGATCGCCGCCCTGCCGTAGGGCGGGATCGGGGCGAGGGGGCCGTGATGCAGATCGAGTTCCTGGGATCGGGCGGCGCGCTGCCGACGCCGCGCGTGGGCTGCCAGTGCCGCGTGTGTACGGAGGCGCGGGCGAAAGGCGTCCCCTACAGCCGGGGCGGGCCGAGCGTCTTCGTCCACGGGCCGGACCTGCTGATCGACACGCCGGAGGAGATCCGCGACCTGCTCAACCGCTCGCGCGTGACCCGCATCGCGGCGTGCATCTACTCGCACTGGCACCCCGACCACACGGCGGGCCGCCGCGTGTGGGAGTCCCTGAACGCCGACCCGACGCACCACCCCCCGCGCCACCGCTGCACCGACGTCTACCTGCCGCAGCAGGTCGCGGAGGACTTCCGGGTGCGCCTGGGCAACTGGGAGCAGTACGCCTACCTGCAACGCCTGGGCCTCGTGCGCCTGCACGAACTGGCGGACGGCGAGGCCCTCACGCTGAACGGGACGACCGTGCAGCCCTTCCGGCTGGCGGAGGCGTACGTCTACGCCTTCCTGCTGGAGTCCGAGGGCCGCCGTGCCCTGATCGCGCCCGACGAGTTGAACGGGTGGGACCCGCCCGCCTTCGTGCAGGGCGTCGATCTGGCGGTCATCCCGATGGGCCTGCCGGAGATCCATCCCCTCAGCGGCAAGCGGCTTTTCACCGAGAACCATCCCCTGCTGAAGCGCGAGGCGACGTGGACGGAAACGCTGGACATCATCCGGCGGCTGCGCGCCGGGCGCGTGATCCTGACGCACATCGAGGAGGTCAGCGCATTGGGCTACGACGACCTGCTGGAACTCGAGCGGCAGCTTCAGCGCGACGGCCTCAACATCTCGTTCGCTTACGATACGCTGGTGGTCGAGGTCTGAGCGATGGCGGGCGAGCTGATCCTGCTGGTGGACGACGAGCCGAACATCATCGAGCTGGCCAGCCTGTATCTCAAGCAGGACGGTTTCCGCGTCACCAGCGCCGAGGACGGGATCGCGGCGCTGGAGAGCATCGAGCGCGAGCGTCCGGCGCTGATGGTGCTCGACCTGATGCTGCCCCGGCTGGACGGGTGGGAGGTCTGCAAGCAAGTCCGGGCCGAGTCCGACCTGCCGATCCTGATGCTCACCGCGCGAGACGACGACATCGATAAGATCGTGGGGCTGGAACTCGGCGCGGACGACTACCTGACCAAGCCCTTCAACCCGCGCGAACTCGTCGCCCGCGTGCGCGCGATCCTGCGCCGCACGGAGCCGCGCCGGACCGGCCCCGACGCCGCCCCGATCCGGCTCGGCAACCTGTGCATCGACCCGGCGGGGCGCACGGTCGAGGTGGAGGGCCGCACGGTCGAGCTGCGCGCCAAGGAATTTGACCTGCTGCTGGCCCTGGCCGAGAACCAGGGCATCGTGCTCAGCCGCGAACGGCTGCTTGACCTGGTGTGGGGCTTCGACTTCTACGGCCAGACGCGTACGGTAGACGTGCACGTAGCCCACCTGCGCAGCAAGCTGGCCGGGGCGACCGTCGAGATCGAAACGGTGTGGGGCGTGGGGTACAAGCTCAACGCGCCCTGACGCCGGCCCGCGACGGATCGGGGCGTCACATCGGACGACGCGTATTGGTAGCTTGAAGGACGTCCCCATGCTGGATTCCCTGCGAACGCGCCTGCTGGCCTCCTACGTCGCGATCCTGCTGATCACGCTGGCCGTCATCGGGGTGGCGCTGCTGCTGTTCCTCCAGACGCGCCCGCTGCCGCTCGACGGCCTGATCCGCGAGCTGACCGCCATGCTGCTCGACGTGCGCATCGCGGAGGTGACGCGGATCGGGATGCAGCCCGGCCAGGGCAGCATCCGCACCGAGGTTAACCTGCTGCTCTCGGACGAAGCCGCCGCGCGGGACGTCCGCCTGCTGGTGGTCAACGGACGCGGCGGGGACGAGTTCGACTCCGCCGGGCGGTTGGACGCGGGCACGCTGCTGGTCGAAACCGAGCGCGCGCCAGTGGTCGAGCGGCCGATGGGCCGCGCGGTCATGATCTACCAGGGGCAGTTCCGGGATGCAGACGGCAGCGAATGGGTCTACGTCTCCCAGCCGCTCCGCCCCACCCTCGGCCGGGCGGGCACCGGCACGCAACTGATGGTCGCCACGCCTGTCCCACGCCCGGCGCTCAGCTCGCTGTTCCAGTCATTCGGGGAGAGCTTCTTCCGGCCGCTCGTCCAGGCGGGCCTGATCGGGCTGCTGGTCGCGGTCGGCCTGTCGATCCTGATCGCGCGCTCGGTGGCCCGCCCGCTCCAGCAGATGAGCGCCGCCGCGGAGCGCATGGCGCAGGGCGACCTGAAACAGCGCGTGCCGGAGGATGGGCCGGGCGAGGTTCGCGCGCTGGCGGCGTCGTTCAACGAGATGGCGGCCCGCGTCGCCGCCAGCCAGCACGCGCAGCGCGACTTCATCGCCAACGTGTCGCACGACCTGCGCACGCCGCTGACCAGCATCCAGGGGTTCTCGCAGGCCATCGCGGAGGGCGTCACGTCCGACCCGGCGGCGGCGCAGCATGCCGCGCAGATCATCCATGACGAGGCGGCACGGCTGCACCGCATGGTCGAAAGCCTGCTGGATATCGCGCGCATCGAGTCCGGGCAGTTGGCGATGCAGCGCCGCCCGGTGTGCGTCGAGGAGATCCTGCGCGCCGTGGTGGAAAGCCTGTCGGTGCGCGCGGAGGACGCGGGAATCCGCCTGACGCTGGAAGCCGCGCCCCGGCTGCCGCCCGTGTCCGGCGACGGCGACCGGCTGGCGCAGGTGTTCACGAACCTGCTGGACAACGCGATCCGCCACACGCCGGGCGGCGGCGAGGTGGCCGTGCGGGTGGCGATGGCGCCGGGCGCGCTGGTCGTGACGGTGCGCGACACGGGCGAGGGCATCCCCGACGACGAACTGCCGCGCGTTTTCGAGCGCTTCTACCAGGTGGACAAGAGCCGCCAGCGCACGCACCGCGCCGGGTCCGGGCTGGGGCTGGCGATCAGCCAGCAGATCATCGAGGCGCACGGCGGGCGGATCGACGTGGCGAGCACCGAGGGCGTCGGGACGACATTCACCGTCCGGCTGCCGCTCGACCCCGGTGCCAATTAGAGTTCGTCACGCGGGTTGGATGCCTCATTTAATTCCGAATACGTGGAAGAAAGGGCGGGTTTGCAAACCCGCCCCTACGCGACACGCGGAACTCCGCTTTTCTCCCCCTCGCCAACTTGAGTGGGCCAGGGGTGAGGTCTCACCATCAACCGGATTATTTTGTGCGCGGCGGGCTTAGATCCCAATGCGGCGCAGGTCGCGCGGGAAGGTCGTCAGGCTTTCGGCGCCGTCCTCGGTGATCACGACATTGTCCTCGATGCGCACGCCGAACTCGCCGGGCAGGTAGATCCCCGGCTCGACGGTGAAGACCATGCCCGGCTCCAGGATCTGCGTGTTGCCCTCGACCATGTTCGGCCCCTCGTGCGCCTCCAGGCCGAGGCCGTGCCCGGTGCGGTGCGTGAAGTAGGGGCCGTAGCCCGCCGCCTCGATCACCCGGCGCGCGGCGCGGTCCACCTCCTGCGCGGGGACGCCCGGCCCTGCCGCCGCCCGCCCTGCCTCGTTGGCGGCGCGCACCGCCTCGTACACCTCGGCCAGCTTCGCGGACGGCTCGCCCACGCTGAACGTGCGCGTGATGTCGGAGGCGTAGCCGCGCACCGAGGTTCCGTAATCGAACAGCAGCACGTCCCCCTCGCGCAGGACGCGGTCGCCCGGCGCGGCGTGGGGCAGCGCGGCGTTGGGGCCGCTGAGCGCGTACGGCTCGAACGGATGCTTGCCGCCGCCGCGCTTCAACTGCTCGACGATCAGCAGGCCGGTGATCTCGCGCTCGGTCATACCGGGGCGGACCTGCGCGATCACCGCCTCCAGGGCCGCCTCGCTGATCGCGATCGCCTCGCGTATGGCCGCCAGATCGTCGGCGTCCTTGTGCATCCGCAGCGCGGCCAGCTCGCGCCCCACCGAGGCGATCTGCACGCCGGGGAAGAACCGCTCGACCAACGACGCCTCGAACACGCGCATGCGCAGCTCCTCCACGCCGAGCCGCTTCCCGCTCAGGTCGAGCGCCGCCGCAGCCGCCGCGAACGCGCCCTCGTAGCCGTCGCTGTCGGTCCAGGTGAAAAGCTGCATGGGGAGCGGGATCTCCGCGAAGCGATCCGCCTCCAGGGAGGGCACCACGGCCACGGGATCGCGCCCCGGCACGAAGAACACCACGAGCGGGCGCTCCATCAGGTGGAAGTCCTGCCCGGTCAGGTACAGCAGGTTTGAGCCGGGGATGAGCGCCAGCGCGTCCAGCCCGGCCTGCTCGATGATCTGGTACAGCTTTTGAATACGAGGATGCGCCATTGCGCCCTTCTCCATTCGCGTGAGGATGTAGCGGATCACTGCCCATAGAGCCTAGAACCTGGGCCGCCGGATGTCAAGCACCCGCGCCGCCCGAACTGCTATAATCAGAGGGCACCGATCGGTACGGGAGCACAA
>CAZGLU010000211.1:0-4401 GCA_964526095.1 uncultured Anaerolineaceae bacterium
CAGGGCGCGAGGCTGGACACGGCGGCGTGGCTCCGGCCGCTTCCAGCCGAAGATCTCGGCGTCCGTCAGCAGGTGCAGCTCGGCCGCCTCGCCGTGCAGCACCCACCCCTCGGCCAGTGCGCCCTCCACGAAGGCGAGGGTACCGGCGTCCTCGGGCCGTGCGATGGTCGTGACCGGGTGAATGTACGACTCCTGCTCGCCCCACAGTTCGGCCAGCCGTTGGGCCTGCTGCGTGACAACGACGATCGGGCGATCCGGCGCGCGGAGCATGTAAAGGTCATCCAGCACCGTGCGAAGCTGGCCGCCGTAGCGCTGGCCGGGCGTAAACAGATCGCCCAGTGACGGCGCACCGTCGCCGGGGGCCGCGTAGTTCTGGCCGAGGTGAAGCGTCTGCCGGGTCGAGAGTTCGTCCTGAAGCTCGGCCCAGGTCATGTAGGGCAGGGGGAAGTCCGGCGGCAAGGCACCGGCGGCGACCTTCTCCTCGCGGTTCGCCACGGCCTGCTCCTCCAACTCCGCGATGGTGTCCTCAAGCGCGCCCCAATCCTCGATGACGATCAGGGCATCCTCGGGGGCGTAGTTGAGCAGGCTGGCGGGGTGAGAATAGAAGGTGGGCAGGTAGAACTCGACGTAAGGGAACGCCACGCCGTTCTCCAACGGCGCGGCGTCCGGCTGCGTCGAGGTCACGTCCTCGTTCGGGTCGGGCTGCGCGGCGAACCAGTCCCGGTAGCGCTCGGCCACCGCCGGGCCGAAGCGGGGCAATGCCTCCCGTGCAGGCGTGATCGTGACCTGCTCGATCGCGTCCAGGGAGCGCTGCGTGGATGGGCTGAAGGTCCTCAGGCTTTCGATCTCGTCCCCGAAGAACTCAATGCGCACCGGCCAGTTCGAGGCGGCGGGGAATATGTCGAGGATGCCGCCCCGGCGGCTGAAGGTGCCCGGCTCGACCACGATCGTCGTGGGCGAATAGCCGATCTGCACCCACGTGCGCAGGAGCTTTTCGGGATCTACGATCGCGCCGACCTTCAGCGTGCGCGAGCCGCCGCGAAACTCGCGCACCGGCAGCGTCTTCTGCATCAGCGCGTAGGCGGACGACACCACGATCGGCGGCGAGCCTGGGGCGGCGCCCGCCGGGCCAACCGGCGGGGCGAGGCGGGCCAGCGTCTTCAGGCGGCTGCGGATCGTCGGCGTCGCCCAGGGCGCGCGCTCGTAGAACCCGGCGCTTGGCTCGGCAAAGCGTTCTATCGGATGATCCGGCAGCCAGGCGGGAAGCTGCTCGGTGATGTTGTGCGCGCGGTCCACGCGCCCGGTCAGCAGCACGACCGGGCGGCCCAGGTCGGCAGCCAGCGCGGCCACGACGTAAGGCCGCGCCGCGCGGAGCACCCCCTGATCCGGGGTAGGGCGGTTGGCGCGCAGGTCGTCCAACAGCCGTTGATAAGCACCGGTGTCGCGCAGCAGATGCAGCAAACCGTTCAGATGCATAAGGGCAGTGTTTCCGTTCTAGGGCTGCTGTTCAGGTTCGGACGGTGCGGGCGGGCCGGGCGAGTCCTCAGGTTCGGGCTGGAGCACGGGGCCGTTGAAGTGGTTCATCGCCATGTCAAGCCCCTGGGTGAGCCACATCTCAACCGCCGCGACGACGCGCTGCACGGCCAGGTTCACGAGCGGGGTTTCCTCGGCGTCGAAGGGCCGCAGCACGAAGGCGGCGGGGTCCATGCGGCCGGGCGGCCGCCCGATGCCGAACCGGATGCGCGGGAAGTCCTGGGTGCCGAGGCGCTGGATGATGTCCGTCAGGCCCCGGTGACCGCCGGAGCCGCCCTTGTGCCGGATGCGCAGCGTCCCGGCGGGCAGGTCCAGGTCGTCGAAAATGACGATCAGGCGGTGCGGCGGGATCTTGTAGAAGGCCATCAGGCCCTGCACGGCGCTGCCGCTGCGGTTCATGTACGTCTGCGGCTTGACCAGCAGCACGCGATGGCCCGCGAGGGTGCCTTCGGCCACACGCGCGTGGGAGCGTTTCTTGCGCTCGAACGTGATGCCGTGCGCCTGCGCGAGGGCATCCACGCAGCGGAAGCCGATGTTGTGCCGGGTGTTCTCGTATTCCTTGCCAGGGTTGCCTAGCCCGGCGATCAGATAATGCTCAGCCATAGCCCTTGATCCGCAAATGTGCGCAGGTCGATCCTGGCACGAATGACCCCGCAGCCAGCATCAAGGCCGGTCGTCCGTCCAGGGAGGCGAGTTGAGGTGCCCGCCGCGCCGCCCGATCAGCACCCGATACGCGAGCAGCACGGCGAATACGGCGAGCGTGATATAGCCGCCGGTGCAGAAGGCGGACCAGACCCGCGACAGGTTCACGGTTGTGCCGGGGACGTTTGCCTCGTCCGCCGCGAGCAGGTCAGGCACGGCAGGCGACTCGCTCGACACGCTGCTGCCCGTCTCACCGCCGCCTGACGGGTTAACACTCGCTGGCTGCTGGATCGGGGAGGTCGGTGATGGCCCCGGCGTCGGTGCGGCGGCATCACCCACGTCCCCCGGCACCGTCGGCACCGGGGTCGGCGCGCTGTTCGCCACGCGCACGCCGCGCACGATGTGCTCGGCCACTTCGCCGGATGTGAGCGAGACCCGGAGCCGCAGTTGGTACGTGCCGTCCGGGACCTGCGCAGTATCCCACATCCCCAGCACGCCGTTGTCCACCTGCTGCGTGACCCGTTCCTGGACCGGCTGCCACTCCTCGGCGGGCGTGCCCAGGTCGTCGTATTCCAGCATAAAGCTATCGAAGGCGGCCGGGTGACGGGCGGTGCCCGCGATCATGACCGGGCCGAAAAGCTGCTGGCCGTCAACGGGCGACGTGATGCGCGCGATCACCTCGTCCTCAGTCTGCGCGCGCGCTGCGCCGGGCGCCAACAGCAGCCCCAGGCACAGGGCGAGGATCGTATTCAGCCAGCGGCGTGTCATGACAGCCTCAACCAACGGATCACACAGCGCAATCGGCTAAGTTTAGCAGCCGGGCCGACGTCCTGCAAGAGAAATGGAAGTGGGGGAGGCCCTGACGGGGCGGGCTTATTATCCTTTAATGCAAGCTTTATTGACAGAAAACGCGGGCTATGACATAATCAGCCTATCGATCGGCTTGGCCGGATCGAAACCTCCTAAACGCCATTTCAAAAAGAAGGAGGTGGTGTCGATGTGTGATAGTAGTAGCATGTATGGCGCTGTGACACCCCTCCTTCCTGATGGGAAGTAGTGTCACAGCGCCGAAGACAAAGAACCCCGACTCGTTCGGGGTTCTTTCGTTCCCGGACTGAGAGTGTGCCCGAATGGAACAGTTGCTCCCTGGTAAACTGCCCCCGCACCTGCTGGTTAGCCTGCTGGCCCGCTGCCCGACCGGGCCGCGCGTCGTGCTTGGCCCGCGTGCCGGGGAGGACGCGGCTGTGCTCGACATGGGCGACCGCTACCTCGTCGCGAAGTCCGACCCGGTAACGTTCGCCACGGACGAGATCGGCTGGTATGCCGTCCAGGTGAACGCCAACGATATCGCCACGACCGGCGCGACCCCGCTGTGGTTCATGGCGACGATCCTGCTGCCCGCAGGCAGCGCAACGCCGGACCTGGCGCGCGCGATCTTCGACCAGATCGCGGCGGCGTGCCGGGCGCTCGACGTCGCGGTGATCGGCGGGCATACGGAGATCACGCCGGGGATCGACCGGCCGCTCGTCACCGGCTGCATGCTGGGGGAGGTCGCGCGGGACCGCCTTGTGCTGACGGGCGGGGCGCGGCCTGGGGATGTGATCCTGCTGACGAAGGGCGCGCCGATCGAGGCGACCGCGATCATCGCACGGGAGCGGCGGGGCGACCTTCAGGGTCGTTTCGAGGCGGCGTTCCTCGACCACTGCGCCGATTTCCTCTACCGGCCCGGCATCAGCGTCGTACAGGACGCGCGGATCGCGGTCGCGGCGGGCGGCGTTACGGCCATGCACGACCCGACTGAAGGCGGGGTGGTCACGGCGCTGTGGGAGCTGGTCGATGCGTGCGGGCACGGCGTCGATGTGGACCTGTACGGCGAGGCGGCCCCCTGGCTCCCGGAGGCGGTAGCGCTGTGCGGCGCGTTCGGCCTCGATCCGGCGGCGGCGATCGCGTCCGGGGCGCTGCTGCTGACGGCTGACCCGGGGCGCGTGGCGGCGATTCGGCAGGCGTTGGAGGCGGCGGGGATCGCGGTTTATGAGTTGGGCACGGTCACGTCGGCGCATGTGCAGGTGCTGGATCGGCGGCACGGCCCGCTGACACGCCCGGCGCGGGATGCCATTACTCACCTTTTTGACCAGTAAAGCTAATGTTTGTCACGATTCTACTACCAGGCGCTTGGCCGTATGCCGGGGATCGGGGTAGAATTTGGCCCGTGATTTGGCAGGCTCC
>CAZGLU010000211.1:4411-6628 GCA_964526095.1 uncultured Anaerolineaceae bacterium
CGAACATGCAGGGCGCTTTTAAACCTACATTTATCTCTCAGGAGGAGTAGCGCTCACTATGTTCCAAATGGAAATTAAGGCCTTCGAGCAAGTCATGATATTCATCGTGCTTGCGACAGCCGGTGTTGCCCTGGCCTACGCGATGTGGCTGCGAAGCTACATCCTCTCGTCAGATAAGGGCAACGCCGAGATGCAGCGCATTTGGGGCTATATTCGCGATGGCGCCAACGCCTATCTGCGTACCCAATTGAAGACGGTCGCGATCCTCATCGTCATCCTGACGATCGCGATGTTCCTCAGCGTGTTCGTGGTCGAGCCGACCCCCGAAGCCAACGAGTACTTTGATGGCGATCGGGACACCGCTCGCATTGTGATCGCCATCGCCCGCGCGCTGGCGTTCGTGATGGGTTCCACGTTCTCCGCGATGGTCGGCTTCTTCGGCATGAACATGGCCGTGCAGGGTAACGTGCGCGTCGCGGCTGCGGCGGAGCGGGGCGGCTATCAGGAAGCGCTGAAGATCGCCTACCGTTCGGGCACCATCACCGGCATGCTGACCGACGGCCTGGGCCTGTTTGGCGGCACACTGATCTTCATCATCTTCGGCAAAGCCTCGCCGGACGTTCTGCTCGGCTTCGGCTTCGGCGGTACGCTGCTGGCGCTGTTCATGCGCGTGGGTGGCGGCATCTACACGAAGGCGGCTGATGTGGGCGCGGACCTCGTCGGTAAGGTCGAGGCCGGTATGGAGGAAGACGACCCGCGCAACGCGGCGGTGATCGCGGACCTCGTGGGCGACAACGTGGGCGACTGCGCCGGTATGGCCGCAGACATCTTCGAGTCCTACGAAGTGACGATCGTCTCCAGCCTGATCCTGGGCCTGGCGCTGACGGCCATCAACGGCGAGCTGTACTGGATCGTGCTGCCCCTGCTGGTGCGCGGTATCGGTGTGGTCAGTTCGATCGTCGGTACGTATGCCGTGTCGCTGTGGCGTGTGGACGACGCCGAAGAGGCTATGTACAAGAGCTACGAGGTGTCGAGCTTCATCACCATTTCCTCGACCTTCCTGCTCGCCTGGCTGTACGCCGGTCAGCTTTCGCTGGCGACGCTCGTCGCGGTTGGCGTGGCCCTGGCCGTGGCGTTCAACCCCCTCACCTCGTATGCGACGAGCGCCAAGAGCAGCCGCGTGCAGGTGGTGGCTGCCTCCACGCGCTTCGGCCCGGCCTCGGTCATTCTGGAAGGCTTGTCGCTCGGCTACCTGTCGAGCGTGTGGGCGCTGTTCGTGATCGTCGGCAGCCTGACGGCCTCCATCCTCGTCTACAGCTTCGATTTCCCGGACGAGTATGAAATCTTCGTCGTGCTGGCTGGCGTGGCGCTGTCCATCTTCCAGATCGTGCGCGGGCGCGCGCGCGGCCACCTGGTCGAAGGCATCTTCTCGGCGCTATGGATCATGGTGGTGGCGCTGTTTATCGTCAGCATGCACGAAGTTCCCGCTGTGCACCGCTTCAGCTACATCCTGTTCGGCGTGACGCTGATCGGCGTGGGTATGCTCTCGCACACGGGCAACAACGTCAGCATGGACACCTTCGGGCCGATCTCCGACAACGCCAACGGTATTGGCGAGCTGTCGGGCATGGGGCCTGAGGCGCGGCAGATCATGGCCGACCTCGACGCGGCGGGTAACACGACGAAAGCTATCACCAAGGGCGTTGCCATCGGCTCCGCGGTGATCGCGGCCGTGTCGCTGTTCGGCAGCTTCTTCGCTGACATCCAGCGCGTGGATCCGAGCATCGAGGAGATCGTTAACCTGGCCAACCCGACGGTGTTCGTCGGCCTGCTCATCGGCGGTTCGCTGCCGCTGCTGTTCAGCGGCCTGCTGATCAAGGCCGTGAACCGCGCGGCTGGGCTGATCATGGCCGAAGTGCGCCGCCAACTGCGCGATCCGAAGATCATCGATGGCAGCAAGACGCCTGACTATGCCAAGGCCGTCACGATCTCGACGCAGTCCGCACAGCAGGAACTGGTGCCCCTGGGCCTGGTCTCCGTCCTGGCGCCGATCGCGGTCGGCTTCCTGCTCAAGGAGCAGGCGTTGGGCGGCTTCCTGGCAGGCGTGATCCTCACCGGCCAGTTGCTCGCGGTGTTCATGTCGAACGCGGGCGGTGCGTGGGACAACGCCAAGAGATCGGAAGAGCACACGTCTGAACTCCAGTCACGAGATTCCAT
>CAZGLU010000212.1:0-6623 GCA_964526095.1 uncultured Anaerolineaceae bacterium
CCGGCCCCCTCTCCAATCCAGTTGGAGAGGGGGAGTAGGGGCGGGTTTGCAAACCCGCCCCTACGTGGGTGGTGGGCACGGCGGATGTGCGCTCAGGGCCTTGTGACCTGGGACGCCCCCCATCCCCTGGCCCCTTCCCCCACGCAAGCGGAGGGAAGGGGAACGCGCCCGACCAGAGGCGAGACGCGCATGGGGTGGGTTTTTCCTTTCCCCCGCGTGTTTCTGGTGTGGGGGCAAAGGCGCGTACCGCGCGCTAGGGTTGGGGCGGGGCGTCCGGCGGGCGGGCGGCGGCGCCGCGTATGGGGCGCAGGATCTCCTCGACCTCCCAGGGCGGCGGGTCCCACAGGTGGGCCTTGAGGTCGAGGCGGTCGCGCTCGTCGAAGGTGATGCCCTCCGCCTCCAGGCGGCGGCGCTGCTCGGCGGCGGCGCGCGGCGATCCCTTGATGCTGACGCGGCCCTGGGCGTTCACCACGCGGTGCCAGGGGACGTCATGCTGGCCCTGCGGCAGGCTGCTGAGCGCCCAGCCGACCTCACGCGCGCCGTACGGGGCGTTGAGCAGCTCGGCCACGCGGCCATAGTTCAGGACCTTGCCGCGCGGGATGTGCCGTACGAGGGCGTACACCAGCGCGTTGAACGACGGGCCGGGCGGTGGCACGTTCACGGGGCATCCTCCTCGTCATGGCTGGCGGGCAGGGCGGCGCTGGCCGCCTCCGCCTCGGTCAGGTAGGGGTTCTCGTAGAGCAGCATCGAGTATACATCTCGCGCGTCGTCGATGGCCCCACGCGCGCGGTAGTAGTCCGCCAGGGCGAGGCCCCCGTCGTAGGCGCGGAAGCTGGTGCGCAGCGCGCCGAACTGGGGCAGGTAGCGGAAGGCGGCGGGCCGGGCGTAGACGGTCGAGGCGAAGTACTGCACCTGGGGCCGCAGCGCGATGCTGTCTTTAAGCAGGCCCTCGACGGCGTCCGGATCGCCGGTGCGGGCCGCGACACGGGCCAGCACGTAGTTGCCCGGCGCGCCGCCGTGGGGATCGACGAACAGCGCGTAGCGGGCGTCCCGCGTGGCGAGGGACAGGTCGCCGTGGGCCAGCGCGATCTCGGCACGTTCGAGCGCGGCGCGCTCGTCCAGCGGGTGACTGCGCAGCGCCTCGGACAGGTACTCGCGTGCGGCTACGTCGTCGCCCACGATGCGGTGGGTATAGAGGCCGAGCGCCAGCCGCGCGAGCCAGGAGGTTTCCTGCGCGGCGAGGAGGGCGAGGCGGTTCGCCTCCGATTCCGCACCGGCCAGCACGGCGACGTAGAGGCGGGCCGCAGCGGATTGTGTCCCATCGTGCAGATAGCGGCGCAGGCCCGCCGGGTCGATCTTCGGGGCCTCGGCGGCGAGGTCGTGGTCCTCGGCCAGGGCGCGCGCCGTGTCGCCCAGCTTGAGCCAGTAGAGCGCGTTGCGGGGCAGGATCTCGGCGGCGCGGCGCAGGGCCTCCTCGGCGGCCTCCGCGTCGCCGCGCTGCTCGTACAGCGCCGAGAGGTTGGCCCAGCCGATGTCGAAGGTGGGCTGCTGCGCCAGGGCAGCCTCGTGGGCGGCGATGGCGCGGTCCAGGTAGCGGTCGGGGTCCCGGTTCGCCAGCAGGCCGAGGACGTAAGCCTCGTGCAGGTCGTAGAGCGAGAGCGCTGGGTCCCAGGCGCGGGCGCGCTCCGCATGCTCAAGCGCGGCGTCCAGGTCGCCCTCGTTGAGGTTGTGGCGACTGAGGGTCATCCAGCCCTGGGCGACGTCGAGCGTGGCGATCCAGATCGCGTAGGCCGCGATCACCGTGAGCGCGCCCCACGCCAGGCGGCGGCTGCGGCGCAGCGAGTAGGGGGCGGGCTGCGGCTCCGCGACGATGTAGGCCGTGGCGAGCAGTACGGGCAGCACGGACGACGGCAGCGGGAAGACGTCCACCAGACTGTGCGTGCCATAGGCGACGAGCGCGGCGGCGGCGCCCTCCAGCCACAGGCGGCGCTCCGGGGCAGCGGCCCGCCACGTCCGCCACCACTTATCGACGAGGGCTTGCAGCGCCCAGGCGATCAGCAGGAAGCCGGGCACGCCCAACTCGGCCAGCAGGTGCAGCGGCAGGTTGTGGGCCGAAACGAGGCGGTCCTGGGCGAGCGCGGGGTCGCGGTACGTACGCAGCGCCATCCCGAACAGGCCGGGGCCGACGCCGGTCACGGGGTCATCGCGGACCATCTCCAGAGCGCTGCGCCACGTGTCCAGACGGCCCAGGTCGCTGTCGGCACGCGAGTTCTGGGCGGTCCAGACCATGATCAGCAGGCCACCGGCCAGCGCCGCGACCGTCAGCGCGGCCAGGGCGAAGCCGGGCCGCAGCACGATGGCCCTGCCGTAGCGCCGCGCCCAGCGCAGGGCCGCGAACGCCAGCAGCAGGCCGATCGCGGCCAGCGCACCCAGCAGCCCGCCGCGCGAGAAGGTCAGCACCTCCAGGCCGAGCAGGATCGCGGCCAGGGCGAGCAGCGCCAGGCGCCAGCGGCGAAGGGCCAGCGCCCCGGCGATCACCAGCGGCAGCAGGGTGGCGAGGTAGTTGCCCTGTATGGTCGAGACATTCAGGGCTAGGTCCAGCGGGGCGAACGCGGGCGGGACGGGCCGCGCCAGCCCCTCGACGGGGAACCAGCCGGGCTGGCCGAGCCAGCCGAAGTACCACGCCGCCAGCTCCACGGCGCTGATGCCGACCAGCCCCAGCGCCACGGCGAGGAACGCCGCCTTGAGGTCGGGCAGCCAGTCGCGCCGGATCAGGTCCACCAGCAGGTAGAAGCCGAGGATGTACGCCAGGAAGGTCCAGATCATCTCCAGGCTGATGCGGCGGTCGAGGGCGAACAGCGCTGCGACGACGAGCCACACGGCCAGCGCCGCGAGGGGCGCGTCCAGGGGCGTGCGCGGAAAGGGGCGGCGCGTGCGGATCAACTCCGCCAGCCACCCCGCCGCCGGGCCGACGATGAACAGCAGCCGGATCACGTCGGGGATCGCGCCGCTGTGCCCGTAGGCGGTGCCGCCCGCGAAGGTGATGTAGAGGACGATGATGAAGGTGATCGCACGCCGGCGCGACATGGCTCAAGCCCCCTGCAAGGAGAGCATCTTACCGACGGTCCGCAGCAGGATCAGCAGGTCGAGCGCGAGGGACTGGTGCCGGATGTAGTAGAGGTCGTATTGCAGCTTAACCAGGGCGTCCTCCTCCGAGCGGCCGTAACGGTAGCGCACCTGCGCCCAGCCGGTGATGCCGGGCTTGACGGCGTGGCGGACACGGTAAAACGGGATCGTCTTGCTGAGGTCCGCCACGAACTCCGGGCGTTCCGGGCGCGGACCGATCAGGCTCATCTCGCCGCGCAGCACGTTGATCAACTGCGGGACCTCGTCCAGACGGGTGCGGCGCAGCAGCCGCCCGACGCGCGTCACGCGCGGGTCGTCCGGGGTCGCCCACTGCGGGCCGGTGTCACGCTCGGCATCAGGCACCATCGAGCGCAGCTTGTAGACGTGGAAGATGCGCCCGTTCTGCCCGACGCGCGGCTGCGAGAAAAACAGCGGCCCGCGCGAATCCAGGCGCACGGCGAGGGCGATCACCGGGAGCTGCACGGCGAAGATCGCCAGCCCGAGCAGGGCCAGGGCCACGTCGAACACGCGCTTCACGGCGGGGTACGGGTCGAAGATCGAGGTGCCCTCCAGCGGCAGCACGGCGGTCCAATAGCGCTGGCCGAGGTGCTCGATCGGCACGCGCCCGGTGACCTGCTCGTAAAGCAGGGGCATCGGCACGATGCTCAGGCCGCGTTCGTAGGCGTCCATCACCGCCTGGAACGTGGCGGCGGACAACTCGTCACCGTTGGCGAGGATCAACTCGGAGACGCCGTGCGCCTCGGCGGCGGCTAACAGGCCCGGCCCCGTCCCCAGGACCGGCACGGGCAGGTCCTCGGCGCGCGCCTCGTCGCCGTCCGCGATCAGGCCGACGACCGTGTAATCGTCCGGCGCCTCCTCGGCCAGCGCGTCGATCAGCGTGCGGGCGCTTGACCCGCCGCCGACGAGCAGGGCGCGGCGCGGGGTGGCGGTCCAGCCGATCAGGAAGGGGCGCCACAGCCGCCACGCCATGATGAACGCGAACGACAGCACGCCGTAGTACAGGATGAACAGCCGGGGCAGGGCCGTGCGCGGCGAGAGGAAGAAGATGACCAGGTAGAAGAAGACGATCTGCGCCTCGACCTGGAACAGACGCAGCAGGCTTTCGTCGATGCGGGACGAGATGCGCAGGCTGTAGAAGTCGTTGGCGTTCGCCAGCAGCCACCACAGCCCGGCCAGGATCGGGAACCAGTAGCTGTGCCCGACGATGAAGCGCAGGCCGAGGCCGCGCCCGTCCACGATGACCCAGATCACGAGCGAGAGCAGGACGGCCAGCAGGATCGCCAGCGTATCGCCGAGCATCAGCAGCAGGCGACGCTCGGAGATCTGGAGCTGCAACCGGCGGCTGTGGGTCACGGGTGGCGGGAGCGTCATGGCGCGGTCGCTCCACGGGGGCGGGCGAGGACGGTCCGCAGCGCCGCCGACCAGAAGCCGCTGCCCCACGCAATATGGATGCACGCGAACACAAACGGCAGGCGCGGCAGGTGCGCCCACCCGTCGCGGTAGGCCGACCAGAGCGAGGCCCCGCCGAGCGCCAGCGCGTAGCTGCCGAGCGCGGCGGCCCACAGCCCGGCGAGTGCGCGATGCAGGGGCGCGAGGGCCGCCCCGACCACGGCCACGGCGACGAACAGCGGCGCGACCAGATGCCGGGGCCGGGCGGAGCCGGGGTACTTGCGGAGCATGCGGAACTTCCACGCGCCGTAGCGGAAGAACTGCCGCCACAGGGCGCCGAGCGTCTGCCGCCCGTAGTAGTCGGAGCGGATCGTGGGCGAGAGGTAGACCGTGCCGCCCGCCCGGCGGATGCGCACGTTCAGCTCGTAGTCCTCGTTGACGGCCAGGGATTCGTCGAAGCCGCCGAGGCGGACCAGCACATCGCGCGGCCACGCACCCAGGTAGACCGTGTCCACGGCTTCGGCGCGGCGGCTGACGGTGACGCGGCTGGGCACGCTGAACGGCGAGCGGTAGGCGGCGGCGACGGCGTGGCCCCAGGGCGTCGTGGCGGCGAAACGTTGCGGCCCGCCGACGTTGTGCGCGCCCGTCTGCGCGAGCAGCTCGACGCAGCGGCGCACGTAATCCGGCGCGATCAGGGCGTGCCCGTCCACACGCACGATCACCGCGCCACGCGCGGCGGCGAGGCCCACGTTCAGCGCGGCGGCCTGCACCCGGCGCGGGTTGTCCAGCAGGCGCACGCGCGGGTCCGCTGCGGCTGCGGCCCGGACGAGGTCGCGGGTCGCGTCGGCGGAGCCGCCATCGACGACGAGGACCTCCAGGCAGTCGCGGGGATAATCCTGCGCCAGCACGGCGCCGAGCGAGCGCTCGATGAAGGCGGCCTCGTTGTAGACCGGCATGATGACCGAGACCAGCGGGAGAGCGTCCATTCGTGCACTACCTGACCCGGCTCGCGTTTCGTGTTGGCCGTGCGGCACATCGAACGGCGCGCCACGCGGCAGCGAATTTTGCTCCATCGGGTGATTATAGCGATTTCAGGGGGCGAGCGGCGAACCGCTAGGGGAGCGGCGGGGGTGGATCGTCCCGGCGCCACGGCAGCCGCACGCCGAAGGCGCTGAGCGCGATCAGGGCGAGAGTCAGCGTGAGGACCAGCACGCTGATGCCCGCCCCGGCGAGGATGCCCTGGGGGCGGAAGCTGAGCATGACGTCCGCGCCGCCCGCCGGGATGGCGACGGCCTGGAAGGCGAGGTTGGCGCGGTACAGCGGGACGCGCTGCCCGTCGATCTCGGCCCGCCAGCCCGGATACCACGTGGCGCTGATCACGAGGTAGGCGGGGGCCTCGGTGCGGGCGCGCAGCACGACGCGGTTGGATCGCTCCTCCAGCACCACGACGTCGCCAGCGGGGGCGGCGCCGGGCGCGTCCGGCACCGCGTCGGGCGGCTTCCCGGCGAGGATCACGGTGGCGTAGGGGTCCCAGGACGGGCGGCGCAGCAGGTCCTCGATCTCCGCATCGGACGCGGCCCATTCCGCGTGGCCGACCAGCCAGTAGCGCGGGGCCGGTCCTGGCGCGACGAACAGCGGCGGCTCGCCCTGCCAGCCGTCCGGCCGGGTGTCGCCGTAGGTCTGGCTGACGCCAGCGGCGGCCAGCAGCGGCGCGGCGCGCGGCCCCAGTGCCTCGATCAGATCGAGGTAGCGGCGGTGATGGGCGGGCAGCAGCGGATCGAAGTTGTTCAGGGCGGGCACGCGGTCCAGCAGGTTCAGGTTGGGCAGCAGCGAGGCACGGACCTCCGGCCAGCGATCGCGGGCGCGGGTGTAGTCCTTCAGGGTGAACAACTCCTGGTACTTGACCGCGTCCTCGTAATCCTGAAACCAGTAGATGCGTCCCGGCGGGCGCGCCACGCCGAAGTCCCGGTAGAAGCCGGTCGGGACGGTGGGGTTGAGACCGGCACCGGCCCAGGCGAGGTCGAGCGCGACGAACAGCAGCGCCGCCGCCTGCCAGCGCCGCAGGGCGCGGTGGTCTGCCGGGGCGT
>CAZGLU010000213.1:0-6600 GCA_964526095.1 uncultured Anaerolineaceae bacterium
GAACGCGGCCAGCATCGCCGGCATGATCCTGACCACCGAAGCGCTGATCACCGACATCCCGCAGAAGGAACCGCCCATGCCGACGGGTGGCGGCATGGACGGCATGGGCATGATGTAAGCCGTTCGTCTGCGAGCACACGTATCGCAGTTCAACCGGGCATGGGGCAGCCGCCTCGTGCCCGGTTTTTGCTGGGCCGGTTGGGTTAGGTGGCGCGCAGCAATCCGATCCCCAGCACCAGCAGGCCCGCGCTGAGCACGATGAAGCCCACATAGGCGAGGTAGATCAGGCCGTTCGGACGCTCGACGTCGGGCTTGACCACCGACAGGAAAAACGCCGCCGGGACCAGGATCGCGGCCAGCGGGATCGACGCGCGCACGAAGTTTTCGAGGCCGCTCGACAATTCCGCGTCGTCAAGGTACTGGAACGCGACCAGCGACAGGATCAGAAAAACGCCTGCATGCGCGTGGCCCGCCGTCCACAGGCGGTGGCGGAGCGGATTCTTCAGGTAGTCGGTTCGGGCGAAAAACCACAATGTCAGGATGCTGACGCCTCCGAAGGCGACGGTCGGGAGCAGGACGAGTAGGATTCCGGCGGTGCGCAGGGTGCTCTCGGTCATGATGTGCTCCTTTCTCGCTGCGTGATCGGGGGTGATGAGCGGGTGGCCCATCACGCCCGATTATCGCACCCCGGCGTCACATCAGGCACCGGCTGGCCGCACCGCCCTCTTATTGCCGTCCGCGCGCTCGCCCGGTAGTCTTAAGCTCGCGCGCTGACTTCGACAGGCCGGAAGTTGGCGCTGCCTGCGTATGATCAAGCAGGGATAAAGACGCTTCCGAACCGAAAGAGGGACCTGTATGGAAGAAATACAAGCGCTCAACGCACGTTTGGCGGACGTGATCAACCTCAACGCGGCGGCGGCGCTGCTCAGTTGGGACCAGCAGACCTACATGCCGCCTGGTGGGGCAGCCGCACGTGCCGAGCAGTTGGCGACCCTCAGTAAGCTGTCGCATGAGTTGTTCGTCGCCGAGGAAACCGGGCGCCTCATCGAGGAGGCCGAGTCGATCGTTGCCGGGCTGGACGGCGACAGCGACGCGGCGGCGCTGGTTCGCGTCGTGCGCCACGACTACGACATCCAGACCAAGCTGCCGACGGACCTGGTGGAGGCCATCGCGCGTGAGACGACGCTCGCGCATGAGGTCTGGGCCAAGGCCCGCGCCGAGAATGACTTCGCCGCCTTCGCCCCGACGCTGGAGAAGATCTACGACCTGATGCGCCGCAAGGCCGAGGCGCTCGGCTACGAGGATCGCCCCTACGACGCGCTGCTGGACGAGTATGAGCCGGGCATGAAGACCGCCGAGGTCGAGGCGCTGTTCGCCGGGCTGCGCGAGGAGTTGGTGCCGTTTGTCGCCGCGATCTTCGACCGCCTCGACCGCGTGGATAGCTCGGTGCTGCACAAGCAGTACGATGTGGACAAGCAGGCCGAGTTCGGGCTGATGGTGATCGAGCAGCTTGGCTACGACATGACGCGCGGTCGCCAGGACAAGGCGGTGCATCCCTTCACCACCAACTTCTCGATCAATGACGTGCGTATCACCACGCGCTACTACCCCGACTACCTGCCCACGGCGCTTTTCGGCTCGATCCACGAGGCGGGCCACGCCATGTACGAGCAGGGCAGCGCGCAGAAGTACGAGGGCACGGCGCTGGCGGGCGGCGTGTCGCTCGGCGTCCATGAGAGCCAGTCCCGCCTGTGGGAGAACATCGTCGGGCGCAGCAAGGGCTTCTGGAAGTACTACTACCCCCGCCTGCAAGAGACGTTCCCCCAGCAGCTTGGCTCCCTGTCGTTGGACGAGTTCTACCACGTCATCAACGCCGTGTCGCGCTCCTTGATCCGCGTCGAGGCGGACGAGGTGACCTACAACCTGCACATCATGCTGCGCTTCGAGTTGGAGAACGACCTGCTTGAGGGCAAGCTCGCGGTGCGCGACGCGCCCGACGCCTGGAACAGCAAGATGGAGCAGTACCTCGGCATCGTCCCGCCGGACGACAGCAAGGGCATCCTTCAGGACGTGCACTGGTCGTCGGGGCTGGTCGGCTACTTCCCGACCTACTCCCTCGGCAACTTCCTCTCGGTGCAGTACTGGGATCAGGCGCTTCAGGACAACCCGTCCATCCCCGCCGAGATCGAGCGCGGCAACTTCGAGCCGCTGCTGACCTGGCTGCGCGAGAACATCCACCAGTACGGGCGCAAGTACTGGCCGCAGGAGTTGACCGAGCGCGTGACGGGCGAGAAGATCCAGACGCGCTCCTTCATGCGTTACCTGAAGGCGAAGTACTCGGAGATCTACGACCTGTAGGCTTGTGCTGACAGGATGAAACGAGAACGCGGGCGGTCCACACGGGCCGCCCGCGCTGTTGCTGGCCCCTCGTCACGCTCAGCGGATGCGGCCGCCGTCCTGCACCAGCCACTCGCCGCTGTCCCAGTCCGACAGGCCCTCGTCGGTCCGGAACGTGAGGTCGAAGCGGATCGCCAGGTCCGGCCAGGGGTGCGCCACCATCACGCTGCGGAAGGTCTCGACGCCCGGCAGCGCGAACCCGTAGGGTTCCGGCACCAGCGTTTCAAGCTCGGCGCGGGGCAGGTCGGTGTCGAGGTGGAACTGGATCAGCGGCCACTCGACGTACCCGTAGGTCAGCTCGAATTTGGGCGCGCGCCGCCCCTCGAACTGCGTGATGTCGCCGCGCAGCTCCTCCTCGTTGGCCGGGAGGATGAACGGCCAGTCGTGTCCCTCCGGGTAGCGGTACGTGGCCGCCATGCGGGCCACATCCCTCACCAGCGCGTCCCACACCTCGCGGCTGACCAAGTGGGACGGCAGCTCCACGCCCGTGTGATCGACGCGCTGCACATGCCCCTCGAGGCGACGCGCCAGGTCCGGGAGCGGCATGGCCTGTTCCGTGGCCTGGATCGGCGCCATCGGCATGTTTTGGGCGCCGGGCGGCGGCGGCGCGGTCCGGCTGTACAGGCGGAAGCGGCCCACGGAGAGGTCGATCGGCGTGTCGTGCTCGAAGCGCAGCGCCGGGTAGCTCACCTGGTCCAGCGCCAGTGCGGTGAAGGGACGCGCGCCCGCCGGGTAGCGGGGGACCAGGACCGTTTCCGGCGCCACCGTCTCGGCGGCCGGGTCCTGCTCCAGCAACGCCGCCAGCGTGGCGAGCCAATCCACCGTCTCCGGTGAGTTCTGCGGGAATACGTAGGTGATCTGCTCAAGCCACGATTCTGCCATCGTCTCCCTCGCGTCATAGGCTCCCGGCTCAGGCAGGTTATACGGCGATCGGGAGGGCGCTGCCACCGGGGGACAAAAAACCCCGGCAAGGCCGGGGTGACGGGTTCGATAGGGGGCGGGGCTAGCCGCCGCGCAGCCAATCCAGGAAGCGCTGGAGCCAGTTGCGGGGCGGCGGCTCCTTGATATCGGTGTTGCCCTGCTGGTCGAGCGTGATCACCAGGATCTGCTGCCGGTTAAAGGCCGTGCGCAGGTCCAGGTGGCGGTTGCGTGGGGTCAGGTACGCGGCCATGCGGCTGCCGGGCAGCGCGCGGATGCTCGCCAGCTTCCAGTTGTCCTCATAGAGCTGGATGGTGTGCATCAACAGTTGGTAGCGTTCCTTCTTGCTCAACTCCCCTGCTACCTGCTGCTGTGGCGGCCAGTCGAGCGCCTCGTGCGAGAGGACCGGCGCGCGCCCGTACACGTCCGGCTCCGGGACGGTTGGCGTCGAGCGGTCGTGCGCGGGAGTGGCGGCGGGCAGGTGGCTGGCGCCGTTTCCGTTGGCGCGCTCGTACGTCGCCTCCTCCACCGCTGGGTCCGGCGCGGCGCGGTCGGCCCGCACTTCCTCGTAGAAGGCGCTGTCGATGATCTCGGCGTGCTCGTGTCCGCGTGAAGGGCTGGGCCGGGTTCCCGCCACGGAAGGATCCTGCTGCGGCATCTCCTTGAGATACCCCAGTTCAGGGCGTGGAGGAGCCATCCGGCTCGGTGCCCGGTGGTTATCTGGCGCCATGTTCAGCCTACCTTTTCACACTCTGGAGCACGCAGTCCGGGTATCCCGCAGTAACCCACACAAACCTAAAACAAACCCACTTTGTAGCCTCATTAAATCAGATCTGGGCCAGCCCGTCAAGTTAGCGTTTCGAGGCGCGCCCGCCCCGCGAAACGGGGCCTCAGATGCGCGGCACGCCGTCCAGATGTGGCGGATCGGCCCCGGCGAGTGCTACCCCTCGGACCGGCTGATCTCGGCGGCGAGCGCCTCCCACGCCGTGAGGTCCGGCGGCAGCGGACGCGCGCCCTGCTCGATCAACTCCCGGTTGCCCGGCGCATCGCTCGCCACGGCGACCACGAGGCGGCCCTGCTCCCGTGCGAAGCGGGCGGCGTGCAGGCTGCCGCTCGATGCGCCCGCCTCGACCACGATCAGCGCGCGGCTCATGCCGCTGATGATGCGGTTGCGCGCCACCAGGGCCGGGGCGTTGGCGCGCGTGCCGGGCTGGACCTCGGCCAGCAGCGCGCCGCCCGCCGCGCAGATCCGGTCCGCCAGGGTCCGGTTGCCGGGCGGGTAGATCGTATCGACGCCGCTGCCGAGCACGGCTACCGTGCGCCCGCCCGCCTCTAGCGCCCCGCGATGCGCCGCCGTGTCGATCCCCGCCGCCAGCCCGCTGATCACGGTGCAGCCACACGCCGCGAGCGCCCCGGCCAGCGCTCCCGCCATGCGCCGCGCCCCGGCGGAGGGCGACCGCGTCCCGACGATCGCAGCCGTGCGCCGGTCGTCGGGAAGCAGCGCCCCGCGCCAGAACAGCACCGGCGGCGCATCGTCCAGCGCCCGCAGCAGGGCCGGGTAGGCCGGATCGGTGGGCTGCGCGATCCCCACGCCGGCGGCGCGCCAGTCGGCCAGGGACGCGGCGGTGCGCTCCAGGTCGAGGCACAGGATCGCGTCGGCCAGCTTCGGCCCGATGCGCGGGACGGCCAGCAGCGCGCCGCGGGGCGCGGCGAAGACCGCGTCCAGGTCCCCGAAGTGTGCCAGCAGCCCCCGGATCGTGCGGGCGCCGAGGCCGGGCACCTGGCTGAGCGCGACCACCTGGGCCAGCCGCCGTGTGTCGGGGTCGTGCGCGCTCACGCGGGCGACTCCTCGTCTTCCCACTGCTCGCGCAGCGTCATGAACTGCCACGTGCTGAGGATCGAGAGCAACAGCATCAGGGCGAACAACGCCCGGTAGCCGATCGCCTCCGCGATGGCGCCGATCAGCACGCCGGTGAAGGTGATGATGCCGAGCCAGGTGTTGAGCGCGCCCATGTAGAGCGCGTACTCACCTGACGGCGTCACGTTCAGGCCGAGCGCCATCAGGTTCGAGAAGACCAGGCCCTTCTGGATCGCGGTCAGGCTGTAGATCGGCAGCAGGTAATACTCGGCGGCGCGCCCCTCCACGCCGAGCGGCTGGGCCAGCACCAGCATCCCCCAGCCGATCGCCTGCGCCAGGATGCCGAACGAGACGGGAAGGCGGTTCCCCACCCGCACGCTGACACGCCCCGCCGCCGCGCTGAAGATCGGCCGCAGCACGGAGGAGACGAGCAGGTACAGCCCGGCCAGCTCCAGGCGCACGCCGAGGGCCTGATTGGCGTAGACGATGATCAGGCCGTTCGCCATGCTGCCGAGCGTGAAGAACGTGTAGCCGCGTACGTAATGCCGGTAGTTGCTGTTCGCGCGCCAGATCTCGCGGATGAGGCGCAGCGACGGCTTGGCATGCGGCGTGTTTGCGTCGGACTCCGGCTCGTTGACCAGCGAGAACGAGAAGAACCCGATCATCTGGGTCAGCCCGGCGAAGGCGAACAGCAGGCCGTAATTGACCGGGAAATCAAAGCGTGCGTCGGGGCCGGTGAACACCAGCACGACCTGCGAGCCGACGATCGCCGCGACGCCGCCCAACGCGCCGCGCCAGCCGAAGATCAGCCCGCGCTGGCGCGGTGGGATGATCTTGCCGACGACGTGAATGAACGGCAGCCCTGCCACGCCCGCCGCCAGGCCGCCCAACACCGAGAAGGCGAGCAGCACGACCAGCAGGATCGTCGCGTCGCGCAGGAACAGGGCGGCCAGGCTCAGCGCGACCCACCCGGCCATGCGGATCAGCGCGGCATAGTTGTAGAGCGGCAGGGCGCGCCGCGAGCGCTGCACGCGGTCCACAAGCCAGAACTGGGGCAGGGACGACAGCGCGGCTTGCAGCGGCGCGATCAGGCCGAGGATCAGCGGGTTGGACGTGAGGTAGGCGGCGAAGGCGGTCAGGACCAACTCCGGGCTGGCGACGGAGTTGGTCGTGCCGATCATCAGGGCGCCGTTCAGGATCGTCAGGCGGGAGCTGCGACGGTCGGTTGTCGTACCGGATTCCATAGACTATCGTGCCGTTAAAGGGTTGTGGTGGCGATGCGCTCCCCAACACGCAACCGGCGCCACTTACGCACAAGGTTAACCCTTACCGGCGGGCGCGGCAAGGCGCCGCGCGGCGGGCGGGTTGTCTTTTGGCGCGGTCCGCGCGACAATCGGCATGGCGAAGCCGCAAAGGGACCGTGACGT
>CAZGLU010000214.1:0-6597 GCA_964526095.1 uncultured Anaerolineaceae bacterium
AGATAATGAGCGGTGACTGGAGTTCAGACGTGTGCTCTTCCGATCTGTCACGGTGGACGTGGCGGCCCTGGCGCTCAAGACGGGCAACGCCGTGATCCTGCGCGGCGGCAAGGAAACGCTGCGGAGCAACGTTGCGCTGACGGATACCATGCAGGGCGCGCTCGCGGCGCTGGACTTCCCCGAGCACGCGATCCAGTTGATCCGTGACTCCGACCGGGCGTACGTGCGCGAGCTGCTGCGTCTGAGCGACTACGTGGACATGATCATCCCGCGCGGCGGGAACGCGCTGCACACGTTCTGTCGTGAGAACAGCACCGTGCCCGTGATCACGGGCGGGATCGGCATCTGCCATCTGTACGTGGACGAGACGGCGGACCTCGATCAGGCTTTGGAGGTGGTCTACAACGCCAAGGTGCAGCGGCCCTCGGTGTGCAACGCGCTGGACACGCTGCTGGTGCAGGCGCCCATCGCCCCGACGTTCGTGCCGCGCGTCGTGGAGCGCCTCAGCGAGGCGTCGGTACGCTTCAAGGTGGACGAGGACGCGTCCGAGTTCCTGGACGGGCAGCCGAACGTCGAGCCGGCGGGGCCGGGCGATTGGGATGTGGAGTGGCTGGACCTGATCCTCGGCATCCGCGTGGTGCCGGACCTCGATACGGCGATATCGCACATCTATGAGCACAGCACGGACCACTCGGACGGCATCCTGTCCTCCGACCCGGCGGCGATCGAACGCTTCCTGAACGAGGTCGATTCGGCGGTGGTGTACGCCAACGCCTCGACGCGCTTCACGGACGGCGGGCAGCTTGGCCTCGGCGCGGAGATCGCGGTCAGCACACAGAAGCTGCACGCACGCGGCCCGATGGGGCTGACGGAGCTGACCAGCTACAAGTGGATCGTCGAAGGGGACGGGCACGTGCGCCCGTAGTCAGAGGGATCGCGCGGCGCGTGGGAGGTTGGCCCGACACGCGCCGCGCTCGATGACACACTTTAAGAGTTAGAGGCCGCGCCGCTGGTAGCGTTCCTCGGCCCACGGGTCGCCGTTGTTGTGGTAGCCCGCCTGCTCCCAGAAGCCAGGCCGATCCTCGGCGGTGAACTCAAGCGCCCGCAGCCATTTGGCGCTCTTCCAGAAGTACCGCTGAGGGACTAACGTGCGCACCGGGAAGCCGTGGTCTGGCTCCAGGTAGTCGCCGTTGTACCGCCACGCCAGCAGGACGTTGTCCTCCAGCATCACCTCGAGCGGCAGGTTGGTCGTGAAGCCGTATTCGCAGTGCGCGATCACGTAGCGCGCGGTGGGCTTCAGGCCGAACAGCTTCACGAAATCGCGGAACAGCGGCCCTTCCCAGACCGTATCAAACTTGCTCCAGCCTGTGACGCAGTGGATGTCTGCGCGCACCTGGACCGTCGGGATCTGCTGGAACTCGTCCCAGGTCCAGCGGCGTTCCTGCTCGACCTCACCGTACACGCGCAGGTCCCACGTCGCCGGGTCGAAGCCGGGCACCGGCCCGTAATGCAGCACGGGGAACTTCAGGGTCAGCGATTGGTTAGGGGGCAGGCGCCCTGCCTCTCGCATACGTTTTTCTTCCTCGCGGCGGCGCGCGAAATCGTCGGCCATCCTGTCCTCGCTCGTGCTCCGGTCCGGTCACATGCGGCAAGGTATACCACATCCCGGCGACGGGCGGCAAGGTGGTACGCCGGGCGTTTTGGCACTTCGCCACATTTACAGCCCTCCAAAGTGCAGTACGATGTGGGTATCGCACCTGAACACTGCAAGGGGAGGCACGATGAAACGCACAGCCGCTGTCCTGATGGTGACCCTCGCCGCCGTCGCCGCGTTCGCGTTTGCTGTGAGTGGCGCCGATCTCGCGCCCACTGCACGGGCGTCGCTCCAGGCCCCGCCGCTGACCGACTGGCAGGTGGTCGATCTCACGCAGCCCATCTCGCCCGATATCCCGCTGTGGCCCGGTGACCCGGAGGTGGAGATCGACGCGTGGGCGACGTACGAGGAGGACTATTACTTCATCAACCGGATCGCGATCGGGGAGCACAGCGCGACCCACTGGGGCACGCCCAACACGTTCATCGAGGGCGGGCGCAGCGCGGAGATGATCCCCGCCGAGGAACTGGTCGTCCCGGCGGTGGTCGTGGACGTGCGCGAGCAGGCCGCCGAGGACCCGGACTACCGCGTGACGCCGGACGACATCGCCGCCTGGGAGGCGGAGCACGGCGAGGTCCCGGCGGGCAGCGTCGTGATCCTGCTGACGGGCTGGCAGGACAAGTGGGATGACCCGGCGGCGTTCCTGGGCGAGGATGCGGACGGCGTGCTGCATTGGCCCGGCTTCGGCGCGGACACGGTCGAGTTCCTGATCGCCGAGCGTGGCATCGTCGGGTTGGGCACGGACACGCACGGCGTGGACCCCGGCAACGACGAGGAGTTCGGCGCGAGCTTCGCGATCTACGACGCAGACGGCATGGTGCTTGAATGCCTGGCCGCGCTGGACGAGCTGCCCCCGACCGGCGCGACGCTGGTGGTAGGCGGCTGGCCGATCGTCGGCGGCTCCGGCAGCCCGGCGCGCGTGCTGGCCTTCCTGCCGCCAGAGTAGGGAGCAGACCTCACCCCGCTCACGTGCGCTCGCTGCCCCTCTTCAATCAAGTGGAGAGGGGCGAAATGTACCCTCAGACGGGCCTTGTTCCCTTTCCTTCCCTTTGCATGGGGAAGCGGTCAAGGGAGTAGACGTGCATAACCGTGTTAAACCCGTTCCGTCACGACGCCGAGCCATTCACTTTCGTTCGTGTAGGGTGTGCCGAGCAGGTCGCCCCACAGCGCGGCAACCCGGAAGCGATGCGCCCCCAGCTCCGCCGCGATGCGTTCCGGCGTGTAGGCCTGGGTCCAGAAGCGGTAGACGCTCTGGCGGCCGTCCGGTTCCACGATGATGTGCTGGTCGAGGAATATGTCGTTGGGGTAGGTGAAGCCGCGCTCGAGGAGCAGATGCGGCCCCGGCCGCCAGAAGCCGCCCTCCGGCTCGGCGCGCCAGTTGGACCGCAGCCCGTGTAGCATGTGGTGGCGCGGCGTCGTGAGGTCAAACACGAAGCGCCCGCCCGGCTTCAAGGCGCGGTGCACCCGGTCCAGCAGGGCCGCGCGATCGTTGGGGAACAGCGGGCAGAAGTCGCCGTAGATCAGGGAGGCGACGTCGTAGCGTGCCGTGTCCTCCAGCGCGAGGTAGTTTTCGCAGCGATATGTGACCGGCAGGCCGCGCCGGGCGGCTTCCTCCCGCGCGTAGGTGATCGAGCGCCGCGAGAAGTCCACGCCAGTGACGGTCAGACCGCGCTCGGCCAACCGGCTCGTGTACAGGCCAGGGCCGCAGCCGAGGTCCAGCCACGCGGCGCCGGGCGACAGGGCGAGGAAGTCGAGCAACCAGTTCACAATGGCGTCGATCGTCTCCGGGTGGCGGCTGGCGGCCTCGGTGTCTGGACTCAGGTGCGCGTCCAGCAGCCCCACGGAGATATGCGGGTCGTCCCAGAAGACCGGCTCGCCCCGCTCGTAGAGGGGCGGCGGATCGCTGAGGCGGCTCAGCGCGGCGATGTCGAGCGACAGGATGGTGCTCATATGGCACAGTCCTTCCGGTGAGGGCGGCTAAAGGCCCAGGTCCATGCCGAGCTGCCCGCCGCCGTCGCGCAGCATGGCGATGATCTTGCGGTCCGTGACCGGGAAGGCGTAGCGGTCCAGGTCGTCGAGCGCGACCCACGTCCAGGCGGCGCAGCCGATGGCCTGCGGCGTGCCCGCCCGCAGCGTGCAGTGGAAGGCGTAGAGCGTGATGCGGAAGTGCGTATAGCCGTGCCGCACGACGCCGATCTGCGGCCCGACGTCGATGGTTACGGCCAGTTCCTCGCGGATCTCGCGGCGCAGGCAGTCTTCCAGCGTCTCGCCCGGCTCGCGCTTGCCGCCGGGGAATTCCCACAGCCCGCCGAGCATCCCGTCCAGCGGGCGCTGCGCGATCAGGATGCGGCCATCTTCGCGGCGGATCACGGCGGCGGTCACATCGTAGTGCGGCGTCCGGGCGCGGGGTGCCTTGACCGGACGCGCATCCTGGACGCCGCGCGCGCGGGCGAGGCAGTGTGCCGCGACCGGGCAGACGTCACAGGCGGGCGACTTCGGCGTGCAGATGACGCGCCCCAACTCCATCAGCCCCTCGTTCCACGCGCCAGCCTGCCCCGGCGGCACGAGCGACTCGGCCAGCGCCCACAGCCGCGCCTTCGTCGCCGCCGCGCCGACATCGTCCGCGATGTCGAACAGGCGCGCCAGCACGCGGATCACGTTGCCGTCCAGCACGGGGGCATCGACGCCAAAGGCGAGGCTGGCGATCGCCCCGGCAGTGTAGCGCCCGATCCCCGGCAGGCTGCGCAGCCCTTCGACCGTCGCGGGGAACGCGCCGCCGTGCTCGGCCACCACCGCCTGCGCGGCGCGGTGCAGGTTGCGCGCGCGGCTGTAGTAGCCCAACCCCTCCCACAGCTTGAGCACCTCGTCCAACGGCGCGGCGGCCAGGGCCTCCACCGTGGGGAAGCGCTCAAGGAACCGCTCGAAGTAGGGAATGACGGTGGCGACCTGCGTCTGCTGAAGCATGATCTCGGACAGCCACACGCGGTACGGGTCGCGCACGCGGCGCCACGGCAGGTCCGCGCCGTGCGCGGCGAACCAGGCGATCAGGTCGCGCTGGAGGGCGGGGATGTCCTGGCCCGGTGTGCTCATGCCGCGTCCCGCCGCAGGATGGTGTACAGGTTCTCCTGGCCGGAGCGCCCATCGGCGCGGTAGGTCGCCACCTCGCGCAGCCCCGTCGCCGCGATCAGGGCGGCGTGCTCGGCGTCGTCTACGGCGTGGCAGTAGCGCAGCGCGTGCGGGCCGCGCCGCCAGTCGAGCAGGTAGTCGCCCGGATCCGCCGTCCAGCCGTCCGGCCAGGGGGCGAGCCGGGACCGGTAGCGCGGGTCCTCGATGAAGCGCCACGCCGCGAACGCGAGCAGCCCGCTCGGCGCCACGCGCGCCGCGAGGTCGGCCAGCAGCGCGCGCCGCCGCACAGCGCCGGGGACGTGGTGCAGCACGCCGAACAGCGCGACCAGCCCGTACTGCTCCGCCGGGAGCGGGTCGTCCATCAGGTCCCACGCTTCCAGCCGCGCGTCGATGCCCGCCAGTGCGATCCGCGCCCGGTCCAGCAGGGCGGGGGAGCTGTCCAGCCCGATATAGCGCAGCCCGGCCCCGACGTGCTGCGCGAGGAAAACCCCGAGGCGCCCGTTGCCACAGCCCACGTCGAGCACGGTCAGTGGCGCGCGCAGGTGCGGCAGGAGGCGTTCCCAGCCCGGCCACGGGTGTGCGCGCGACGCGTCGAACTCGGTGGCCGTGATCTGGTAGAATTGGCGGTTGAGGGCGTTCAGCCGCCGTGCGGTTGTGTCGTCCATGTCCGTCCTGGTACGATCCAAGTGCCGGGCCGTTACCGGAATGATGGGTCAGCTATGAGTCATCGCGTCAAACTGGACCTTGAGCGCTACCGCGCGCCACTGGTCGCGATCCTGCGGGATGTCGTCGCGCGGCCGGACCTGTCGCGGCAGCAGCTTGCGCGCGTGCTGAAGCGGCACCCGAAGGACGGGCGCGGGCTGTTCAGTAACGACGAGCTGATCCGCGCCTATCACGCCTTCGCTGGGACGGACGGCCTGCCGCCCTTCGACCCGGCGGTGCTGGCCCGTCTGCGCATGAAGCCGGTGCGCACGATGTCCGGCGTGACGCCGGTCACGGTGCTGACCAAGCCGTATCCGTGCCCCGGCGAGTGCATATTTTGCCCCAACGACGTGCGGATGCCCAAGAGCTACCTCGCCAACGAGCCGGGGGCGCAGCGCGCGGAGCAGAACGCCTTCGACCCGTACCTGCAAACCATCTCGCGCCTGACCGCCCTGCGTAACACCGGGCACCCAACCGGCAAGGTGGAGGTCATCATCCTGGGCGGGACGTGGTCATTTTACCCTGAAACCTACCAGATCTGGTTCGTGAAGCGGATCTTCGACGCGCTGCACGACTTCGGACGCGGCATCGACCGGACCGCCGAGGTGTGGGCGGCGCTGCGCGAGGCATCCCAGCTACACCCGGAGCGCAACACGGCGTCGGAGGTCATCAGCGGTGCGGCGCTCGACCGGACGTACAACCAGGTCGTGCAGCGCATCTACGACGCCGAGATGCGGCGCTCGCGGGAGGAAGCGCGGGCCATCGCGCGCGGGGAGCGGCCGCGCAGCCCCGTGGACGAGTACGCGACCTGGGACGAGTTGCTGGCCGCCCACCGCGAGAACGAGGGCGCGGCGTGCCGCTGCGTCGGGCTGGTGGTCGAGACGCGGCCGGACCACATCAGCGCCGAGGAGGTGGTGCGCATCCGGCGGCTGGGCGCGACGAAGGTGCAGATCGGCTTTCAGAGCCTGGACGACGCGGTGCTGCGCCTGAACCGGCGCGGGCACACCGTCGCCGCGACGCGCCGGGCGGTGCGGCTGCTGCGCCGCGCCGGGTTCAAGATCCACGCACACTGGATGCCGAACCTTTACGGTTCGTCGCCCGCAGCGGACGTGCGT
>CAZGLU010000215.1:0-6589 GCA_964526095.1 uncultured Anaerolineaceae bacterium
CGCCCGCCACATCCTGTTCGCGTTCAACCCGGACGACCCGCGCGACCCGACCCCGCCGACCGAGGAAGCTCGCGCCGCTGCGCGGGAGCAGGCCGAGGCGGCCCTGCGCGCCCTGCAGGAGGGCGAGCCATTCGCTGACCTGGCGAGCGCGGTGTCGCATGACACCGGCAGCGCGCGTAACGGCGGCGACCTGGGCTGGAGCAGCCCGGCGTCCCTCGACTCGTCCTTTGCGGACGCCGCCATGAACGCAGGCATCGGTGAGATCGTCGGCCCGATCGAATCGCAGTTCGGCTACCACATCATCCAGGTGCTGGACCGCGAGGTGCGTGAGCTGTCGCCCGGCGACTTCAGCAGCCGCCGCCAGCAGGAGTTCACGCGCTGGCTCGACGCGCAGCGCGCCGCCGCCGACATCAACCGCCGCGACGACTGGATCGACCGCGTGCCGAACGAGCCGACCTACAACCAACTGCTGGGCGACATCCTGCCGCTCCGCTAAACCGCCACCCGAAGATCAAACGAGCGCCGCATCCCTGGCCGGGTGCGGCGCTTTTTCGTCTCAGGTGCCCATCGCGCCACGCGCGCCCTGCCCCGCCGCCACAGAAGCCGCCCGCCGCGCCCGGTACTGCGCCACACGCAGCAGCCCGCGCAGCAAGACCGCGCCGAACAGGTACGCGCCCAACTCGAACAGGCGCATGAGGGTTGAGGCGTTCACGCGGTTGTCGTACCCGCCGTAGAAGTCGAGGTACGGATCGAGCAGGTTCGGGATCTCGCTGAACAGCCGGTTATAGGCCGCCACCGCCGCCAGCATGTAGATCACCTCCACGCCTGCCACGCCTCGGCGCAGCAGGACGGCCAGCACGATCACCTGCGGGATGAACAGGTACGAGACGAACCGCCACAGGTCCGTGCCGCCGTACATCGTGAGCAGCAGCACCAGCGCCGTGTAGAGGGCCAGGAACAGGCGGTGTGGCGCGAGCACAGCCCAGGCCGCCCGCGCCCGCCCAGGCGTGATCAGCAGGAGCAGCGGCAGCAGGTAGCTGGCGAGGTTGAACGCGATGTTGAAGTCCCGTCGCTCGGACAGCGGCGCGCGGATCAGGTTCTCCAGCGTGCTGGCGTCGTTAACCGGGTCCACGTACTGCCCGCTGCCCTGGATCGGGATCAGCGCGCGCGGCACGATCACGAACAGGCTCACGATCACGAACGTGACCAGCATCCAACGCCACGCCGCCCGGCGGCCGCGCAGCGCCTCCCGCAGCAGCACGACTTCGAGGATGATCGGCGGGATGATCAGGAACTCGCGCGCCAACAGCCCCAGGCAGGACGCGCCGACGCACAGCGCATAGCGCCGGTCGAACAGCGCCAGCACGGCGACGACCATCAGCGGGTAGGCGAGATGGTCCGGGCGCGACACGTCGAAGAGCAGGAAGCGCACGTTGTACAGGCTCAGCGCCACGACCGCGACCGCGACCGCCGCGCGCCAGCCTTGCGCGCCGAAGCGCTCGGCCAGCACGAAGACCAGCGCCAACTGCGCCACCGCGCCCACATAGGCCCAGACCGTAAATCCGATCTCGGTCGATACCGCCAGCAGGTCCGCGACCGCCCCGGCCAGCAGCGGCGTCAGGAAGCGATACGCGAACGGCGCCCACAGGTCCGCCCCCGACAGGCCGTGCTCGGCCATGTCGTAGTACAACGCGAAATCCCAATAGTAGTAGGTGCGGTTCAGGGTGTTGGTGATCAGATCGAGCGCGACGACCAGCAGCGCGCAGGCGCCCACGACCAGGGCATAGCGCGCTACCCGGCGGCGCGGCGGGTTCGTGTCCATAGGGCAGCGTCCGGTCTATCAGCGGGTGGGCCGAGCCGCGCCAAGTGTACCAGCGGGCCGCATAAAGGCCAACGGCCTTGCCCCCGCCTGCGCAATTGTGCCACAATCACGGTAACGACGTTGCCCCCGACACGATCACCCGACACAATCAGAAGTGTCAGGAGTGCCGCATGTCCATCACGCCATTCATCCGGCTCCAGACGATCGAGCGCCACATCCTCGACCAGCAGGAGCGCTTCCCCGAAGCGACCGGACGCCTGACCAACCTGCTGTACGACATCGCGCTGGCGGGCAAGCTGATCGCGCGGGAGACGACGCGCGCCGGGATCGCCAACATCCTGGGCGCGACGTCCGGTGCGAACGTACACGGCGAAATCCAGCAAAAGCTCGACGTCTACGCGGACGAGGTCATCTTCCGCATGAACGACCACACCCGGCGCGTGTGCGTCATGGCTTCCGAGGAACACGACGAGCTGCGGCGCATCCCCGATCACCACCAGCCGGGCTACTACGTCCTGATCTACGACCCGCTCGACGGCTCCTCAAACATCGACGTCAACGCGTCCATCGGCACGATCTTCGCCATCCACCGCAAGATCACGCCGGGCGACGGGCACGGCACCGAGGCGGACGTCTTGCAGCCGGGTAACCGGCTCGTAGCCGCCGGTTACCTCGTCTACGGCTCCAGCACGATGCTGGTGTACAGCACGGGCAACGGCGTGCACGGCTTCACGCTCGACCCCAGTGTGGGCGAGTTCCTGCTCAGCCACCCGAACATCCGCATCCCCTCGCCGGGCGCGTTCTACAGCATCAACCACGGCTACGAGCGCGAGTGGACGCCCGGCCTGCGGGCCTACATCCGCTGGTGCCAGGCGCTTGACGAGCCGGAGCGCAAGCCGCTGGCCCACCGCTACATCGGCAGCCTGGTCGCGGACTTCCACCGCAACCTGCTGCGCGGCGGGATCTTCCTCTACCCCGGCAGCATGGCCCGGCCGGTCGGCAAGCTGCGCCTGACGTACGAAGCGCAGCCGCTGGCCTTCATCGCGGCGCAGGCGGGCGGCTACGCCTCGGATGGGCTGGGCGACGTGCTGGCGATCCAGCCGGGGAGCCTGCACCAGTGCATCCCGTTCTTCGTCGGCAACCGCGACCTCGTCGAGCGGCTGGAGGCGTCCCTCCGGCAGCACGACGGCGACTACCTGGACCGCTACCGCGCCCTGCGCGACGCCGTGGCGAGCGAAACCGAGCCTTGACAACGGGACGCTCAACGGCTACTATAACGAGCACGATTCGGGGCGTGGCGCAGTTTGGCTAGCGCGCTTGCATGGGGTGCAAGAGGCCCCCGGTTCAAATCCGGGCGCCCCGACAGACACAGCAACACCCTGCTTACGAGCGGCTCATCTGAGCAAACAGATGGGTCGTTTGCTTTTTACGCGCCGCTTACGCGCCGCAAGCGTCGCCAACCCCTCGCCGTGCCGGAAACAAAAAGGGGTCGATGACGACCCCACGAGTCCTACGAAGCCTGACTGCACACGGCGCTAGCTGAACGCGTTCGAGCTTGTGGCGCCCGCGCGTTGGAAGAGCAGGGCCGACCCCACCCACAGCGCGGCAAAGAAGAGGTTCACGCCCACGATCTCAAGCGCGGAGCTGCCAGGATCCGTGTGCATCCCCGCGCCCAGCGCGATCACGGTGATCACCACATGGGCGAACGCCGCCGCGAACAACGTGCGCGCCATCCCCTCGGGCCGGAAGCGTGCGGCGAGCGCCCCGATCAGGCCGATGGCAAGCACCCCGACATACATCAGGTTGGCGGGTTCGCCCTCGCTCCCGATCAGCCCCACGGCCAGGTTGGTCCAGACGAGCATCAACGCGGTCCCCAGCGCGGCGGCGACGGCGATGCGATACGCACGGCTGCCCATCCTCGCTGCCACCAGTTCATACGCCAGCCCCGTGCCGAACAAAAGCACACCGGCAGCGACGAAATCGAACACGGTCCAGACCACTTCATCGGAAAACTGCATTGCCACCAACGGCACCAGCAAGAGGAGCGCCGTCACCAGCACAAGGCGGAGCAGGTTCTTCATGTGCATCGTCACTATTTCCCCGATTATCCCGGCGAACGTATCAACGAACAGCCCCAGGGCGAACACGGTTAAGCCCCGTCCTGCAACCCGGCGCTCGCGGAGCAGATCGGCGAACGTCTGCTCCATACTTTCACCGAAGCGGTCGTAATGCGGCCTGGGATACAGGCGCAACAGCCAGGCATACCAGCGCCGGTAGCGTTGAATGGAACGGTCATAGATCATAGGCGAGAGTGTCCGGCGAGAGCCGTCTCCGGTTGGCGAGGTCCACAACCTCGCGGTAGCGTTCCAGCTCAGCCGCGAGCGTTCGTTCCCCGAGTTCGGTGATCTTGTAGTAGATCCGCCGCGCATCGTCCATGTCAGGGTCGATCTTCCTGTCGCTCTCCGCGATCAGCCCCGCGTCCAGCATGCGCGACAGCGAGCCGTAAAGCGTGCCCGGCCCCATCTTCACTTTGCCGTGTGAATCGGCTTCGACCTGCTTCATAATCCCATAGCCGTGCCGCTCCTGCGTGGAAAGCGCGAGGAGGATGTACAGCACGGCAGGCGTAAGGGGTGTGTTCTTCTTGTTCCTGGTCATGCGGCCATTTTATATCCGTTACGGATATATGTCAAGCAGGTAATTGAAGGACTGTCCCGGCTTGACAACAGGGGCATGAAGGAGGGCTATTCGCCGGGGTGGTAACCCGACGCTGTGACCGGACCAGAGTCTAGAAGGAGCCGGTTTGAACGTCCCCCGCCCGCACGTAGTTGGCGACGATGACCCCGCTCGGTGAAAGCTTACTCTCCGTCGCCGTGAACGCCGCCGGGAGCGTGCCCTCGGCGAACAGGCGCCTGCCCGTGCCGAGCGTGATGGGGAAGATCTTCAGCCACAACTCGTCAACCAGGTCGTGCCGCAGCAGCGTCTGAATGAGGCTGCCGCTGCCGTGAACCTGCAAGTCGGGGCCGTCCTGCTGCTTGAGCCGCCTGACTTCGTCCAGCAGCACGTCGCCGCTGAGGAAGACCGTTTTGCCCCACTCGTGCGAGGTCATGGTGTTCGAGGCCACGTACTTGGTCGCATGGTTGATCGGGTTCTGCCCGCCTTCCGCATGCGGCCAGTACGACGCGAAGATCTCGAAGGTCTTTCGACCGAGCAGCAGGTCGAACGGCTTGCCCATCTGCTCGCCCATGACCGTGCCAAGGAACTCGTCAAAGTAGGGGACGGTCCAGCCGCCGTAGGAGAATCCGCCGCTGGGATCTTCCGTAGGGCCGCCGGGCGCCTGCATGACGCCGTCGAGCGTGATGAAGGAAAGGACGATCAGCTTTCTCATGTGTCACCTGCCTGCTGTCCAGGGTACGCCAACACCAGTCAGGTTCTAGTTGATTCGGCCTGGCGGCGGCAAATGCTTCACGCCGGTCGCGCCCGACTCACAGTCCGGCGACCGGCGTGGGAAGCTAGCTGCACAGGGAATGTGTACGCGCGTCACGCCGAGGCAGGCAGGCCCCGCGCCAACCCGTCGAAAGTGGGTTGGAGCGCCGGGTACAGGCCCCGGTACAGGGCAAAGAGGTGATCGTAAAGCGCCCGGTTCGCAGCGTCGGGCTGGTCCACCGTCTGCGCCTGGATCAGCGACACGGCCTCCTCGGGGGTTTCCCACATCCCGCAGGCAACGCCCGCGATGATGCCTGCGCCGAGCGCGCTGGCGTCCTCGCTGTGCGCCAGCGTGGTGACGGGCCATCCGAAGATGTCCGCCTGGATCTGCCGCCACACGGCGCTGGACGATCCGCCGCCGGATGTGTGGATCCACTCCGGTTGAACGCCGTTACGCAGGATCAGTTCCAGCACATCACGCAGGCTGAACGTCACGCCCTCCATCACGCTGCGCACCACGTCTGCCTTGGAGGTTTGCAGCCCCAGCCCCACGAACGTCCCGCGCGCGTGGACATCGGTATGGGGGCAGCGCTCGCCTTGCAGGTACGGCAGGAACAGCAGCCCGCTCGCCCCAGGTGCCGCGAGCGCAGCCTCCTGGCTGAGCAACTCGTAGGCGCCGATCTGGAGGTCCCCGGCCAGCGCCCGTTCCAACGCGCCGAACGTATCGCGGAACCACTTGAGCGAGTTCCCCGCCGAGAGGGTGACGCCCATCGACACCCAGCGGTCCGGCACGACGTGGCAGAACACCTGTAGATTGGCGTCGAGATTCTCCGCCGGCTGCCGCGTGCTGACCGTCACGTTACCGCCCGTGCCGATCACGATCAGCACGACGTCCTCGGTGATGGCGGCGCTCCCCACCGTCTGCATGACCGCATCGCCGCCGCCCGCGATGACCGGGGTGCCCGGCAGCAGGCCCGTTTCGGCTGCTGCCGCCGCCGTGACGGTCCCGGCGACCTCTGCCGACTCCAGGACCGGCGGGAACCACGCGCCGGGGATGTCCAGCATATCGATCAGGCGGTGCGCCCACTGCCGGGCACGGACGTCAAACAGGCCCGTGCCCGATGCGTCCGAAACATCGGTGGCAAGGTCGCCCGTCAGCCGCAGCCGGACGTAGTCCTTGGGCAGCAGCACCGTCGCGATCTGCTCGAAAATCGCGGGATCGTGGTCCCGCAGCCAAAGGATCTTGCCGCCGGTAGATCGGAAGAGCGTCGTGTATGGAAAGATTGTAGGAAAGGGTTTATATAACGGTTGTCGCCGTATCATTAAAAAAAAATGTTGTGTGTA